>CALIZB010000158.1 GCA_938028625.1 uncultured Bacteroidia bacterium
ATGGTCACAAAAAATAAATAAAAGTGGTAGTGATATAGGGGGTATAACAGTGGATGCACAAGATGTATATATTGTAGGCGATAGTGCAGGCGTTCAAATAACCCAACGAATCAATAAAAACACAGGTGGTCCTGTATGGTCACAGAGAACAGTAGGAGGAGGAAAAAGTAAAGCTATTACTCAAGATATTGACCATGTATATACTGTAAAAGACAGTGCAGGGCATGCCGTAGTTTCACGTATAAATAAAAATACAGGTGGTCCCGTATGGTCACAACGTATGGCAGGTAACTCAGGGGCTGGTATTACTACACTTGGAGATGATTTATATGTAACTTCAGATAGCTCAGGAAATATCATTCTACGAAGAATAAACAAAAATACTGGTGGTCCTGTATGGTCGCAAAAAATAGGCAGTGGAACATTAGGTAATGTTACTGTAAATGCAGGTAAAGGTACTGTTTATATTTCAGGTACATTTACAGGAAGTTCTTCTTATTTAGGTTTGACAAGTTCAGGTGGTACAGACGGTTTTGTAGCTCGTATCAATAAAAACACAGGTGGTCCCGTATGGTCTCAACGTGTAGGTGGTGTAGGTGCAGATAGCATAAAAACTTTACAAGTTACCGCAGGCAATGACATTTACATTGGGGGAAATACACAAGGTGGAACATTCGGTAGCTCTACGGCTAGTGCAGGCGTGTTTTTAGTCCGTTTATCTTTGGATAGTTTAGATATGCTTACAGATATATCTTCTGTAACTACTAAACCTGATGAATTTATATGCCAGATATACCCTAATCCTACTCGTGATATGTTTAACGTTTCTGCTATACTCTCCAAATCTGAATTTATACAAATACGCTTGGTAGATTTGAGAGGACAAACTGTACACATAGAAACCTATAACAACCAGAATACTATACAATCTACCATAGATGTAGGTGAATTACCTAATGGACTTTATATTTTGCAAGTACAAGCAGGAAAACAACAAATAACTCGTAAAATTATCAAACAATAAAAACTTCTAAACTCTTGCTCTTTGTGTATGGCAGGCGTTCTTTCGCTTGCCATAATTTTTTGTTATCCAATAGATGATTTTTGAATATCTACCTTTTTACTCAATACCCACAGCAATATAAATATTCCCCCAGAATTAAGTAACAAGGCATGATAAAAATCTAACTTATATGCAATACCTATCATTTGACTGATTGTACCACTAAATATATCCAATATAGCAATGACAACAGGAAAAATAACACTAACATATACTGCCAAAGTATCTCTAATGCTTCTCTTAGTGAAAATTCCTAATGCATACAAAGCCAAAAGCGGCGAATAGGTATACCCCGCTAATTTGAATATCGTTTTAATGATACTGCCCTCTGAAAATTGAAACAACAGCATACACAGCCACAGAACAACTGCAAAACCAATCTGAATCTGTGAAACTTTTCGTTTTCTCAACTGCGTATCAGGATATTTTTGATTTACTTTTACAATATCTACCGCAAAAGATGTAGTTAGTGCGGTGAGTGCCGCATCTGCACTCGCAAAAGTAGCCGCAATAATACCAATGACAAACATAAAAAAGAAAGTAGTACCAAAATACTGCGTTACTACACTTGTAAAAAGCTGGTCTTTTGCCACAGGAACAGAAAATTCAGGATATTGTAATGTAATTAAATACAAAAATGCACCTATACACAAAAATATGATATTCATCACAAGAAAAACACCACTGAAAATAAGCATATTTTTACGTGCTTCTGTATAAGTTTTCAAAGTAAGATTTTTTTGCATCATATCTTGGTCTAAACCTACCATGCTTACAGTAGTCAACATACCTGTAATAAACATAAATACACCATTATTTTTGGTTAACAAACCTCCTCCATGCCATATTTTCATTTTACCTGCCTGCCAAGATTTTTCAAGCATACCCCTAAAAGATAGTTGTAGTACCTGCGTAAAACCGTATAGCATAGCTAATAAACATATTATCAGAATAGTTGTTTGAACTAAATCTGTCCATAAAATTGTCTTTACCCCTCCTTTGTAGGTATATACTACCATTAAGAACATCACTATTGCACCCATAAGCCATAAAGGCAAACCTAACTCTAGTAATACTAATTTATACAAGGTAAAAACGACTATATACACCCGTGCAGAAGCGCCTAAGGTACGTGAAAGCAAAAACAAAAAAGCCCCAAGATGATAGGTATGATTTCCAAAACGTTTTATCAAGTACTGATAAATAGACGTAAGTTCTAACTTGTAATAGATAGGAAGTAAAAAATAAGCAATTATCCAAAAACCTACTACGTTCCCCAGAACAAATTGTAGATAAGCAAAATTATCCTGATACACCAAACCGGGAGTACTTAAAAAAGTTACCCCTGAAATTGTTGTACCTATCATACCAAAAGTAACTACCGCCCAGTGTGTTTTTTTGTCCGCAAGAAAAAAGTGTTGTGTTTGTACAGGATTTTTACGGGTAGTAAGCCATGAAATAAGCAGAAGCAGCGCAAAATACAAACCCATACACATAAGAACAGCGGTGATATTCATGGTCAGGAAAACAGCAATATTACAAATTAACTGACGTTACACATAAGTAAAAAAATACTTTGCAATCATTTATGAGCAAAAAGAAAACACTTCTCCGTACTTGCCAAAGAAGTGTCTTTTACTATGTAAGAATACCTGACAAGGTGTTTGTTTACTCATCTAATACCCATTCGTCAGAAACCTTAACCTTGTACTTTTTTTCTTTTTTTTCGGTAAAAGCAGTTTCTTTTTTGGAAGAATTAGTATTGCTGTATTGTTTCTTTTCCTGTTCTTTTCCTGATGATTTTTTATCGCTATATTTCCTGTCAGATTGTTTTTCTGTTTTATTGTACCTGTCTTTTCCTTTACCTTCTTTGTTGTAAGAACCCGATTTCTGCTTTCTTTGGTTGGCGTATTCTATTTTTACTTCCCTACCTTTGTAGGTCACTTCTTCAAATCCTTTTATGATATTCTCTGCAAAAGTTTGGGGTAAAGTAAAGAAAGAAAAAGCACCGGAGAGTTCTACTTTACGGATACTGCGTTTAGGAATACCTGTATTTTTTTCTATAAACTTAATCAGTCCGATAGTATCAAAACCGTCTTTTTCGCCCATATTGATAAAAAAACGGGTATTTTGTCCGCTATCTGACTGTGAAGTAAAATCAGCCAGACTTAAATCTTTGGCGTTCTTGTAGTATTCCAGAACCTGTAAAAATTCTAAATAAGAAAACCGTTTGATAAGTTCTTCACGGGAAAGATTTTCTACATCTTTCATAATACGGGGAAGATAGTCTGAAATCAGGCTTTCGTCATATTCTAAATTTTTAAGGCTGTCAAAAAAGTGAATAAACCGCTGTTCTACTACTTCGTTTGGCTGCGGAATAGGAAATTTATGAATATCCTGTTTAATCAGCCTACGTATCATCTGAATTTTGTTTTCCTGTTGGGGAGTAAGAATAGATAAACAAAACCCGCTTTTGCCTGCACGAGCAGTTCTTCCTGAACGGTGAATATATACTTCTATTTCATCAGGTAAATCATAATTGATAACATGAGTTATGTCATCTATATCTAAACCTCGTGCGGCTACGTCTGTGGCTACAAGAATTTGTAAATTTTTTTCGCGGAAACGGTTCATAGTTCTATCCCGCATTACTTGGGAAAGGTCGCCATGCAGGGCATCAGCATTATAGCCATCTCGGATAAGTTTTTCTGCAATCTCTTGTGTTTCTACTTTGGTGCGAGCAAATACAATAGCATAAATATCGGGATAATAATCCAGTAGTCTTTTGAGGGTTTCGTATTTGTCCGCAGGGCGACATACATAATATCTATGTGTGATATTCGCAGCCGTTTCTGTTTTTTTGGCAATTTTTACCTCATAAGGTTCATGCATGTAATTTTTTGAGATAGCTCGCACTTCATTGGGCATAGTAGCAGAAAAAAGCCATATATTTTTTTCTTCGTTAGTTTCTGATAAAATAGCATCAATATCATCTTTGAAGCCCATATTTAGCATTTCATCAGCTTCATCAAGGATAAGTGTATGCACCTTGTCAATGTGAATCGTTTTTCGTTCTATATGGTCAAGCAAACGCCCAGGCGTAGCTACTACAATATGCGCACCTTTGAGTTGTTTTATCTGGGATTGTATGTTTGCACCTCCATACACGGCTACTATGCGCAGTCCTTTAAGATATTTGGCATAAGTTTGTAAATCATCAACTATTTGAAGACATAATTCACGAGTAGGGCAAATAATTAAACCCTGTATATGTTTTTCGGATAAGTTGATTTTTTGTAATAAAGGTAAGCCAAAAGCGGCGGTTTTACCTGTTCCTGTTTGTGCTAATCCAATAAAATCTTTGTTTTGAGAGAGTAAAAATGGAATAGCTTTTTCTTGAATTTCTGAGGGTTTTGTGTATCCTAAATCACTAATCGCTTGCAGTAATTCTGGAGATAATCCTAACGTTTCAAAACTTTGTAACATTCTCAATAAATAAATAATCGGTGCAAAGGTAGTAAAATTTGGTCAGACTAATATAATTATTTTGAAATCTACACTCCAAAATTCTAATCTTCTTATTTCGTCATAGCATACCAGTATTTGAGAATAGTGATGTCTTCTTCGGTGAGGGTTAAATTCCGCCTTTGATACATAGCACGGGCCGTATCTAATAATTTTTCTATATCATACCTTTGTAAATTTGAAGCATTACCCCAAGAAAAATCAGGAATAAATTTGGGAGGAAAAGCGGCATCAAAAATATTACAACCTGTGCCTACTACTGTACCTGTATTGAACATAGTGTTAATACCAGATTTAGAATGGTCACCCATAATCAGTCCACAGAACTGTAAGCCTGTGGCAATAACACCTTGTTTTTCATAATTCCAGGCGTTTATTTTGCTATAATTATTTTTTAAGTTAGAGGTATTCGTGTCTGCGCCAAGATTACACCAACTTCCAATAACAGAATTACCTACATACCCGTCATGAGCTTTGTTAGAATAGTCCATAAAAATGCTGTTGGTAACTTCTCCGCCTATCTTGCAGTGATTGCCTATAGTAGTGTCCCCGTACATTTTTGCGCCCATTTTTAATACAGAGTGTTCTCCCAACACAAAAGGACCTCGGATAACTGTACCTTCCATTACTTCTGCATTTTTGCCAATATAAATAGGACCTTCGGTAGCATTAAGCACAGCCGCATATACTTTTGCACCGCGTTCTATATAAATGTTTTCGGGTTCATATACACGTGTGTAAGAGTCTATGGGTGCAGAAACCCTATTTTTAGGTACAATGTCATTAAAATCCTGAATAATTACCTGATGATTGTATGTAAAAATATCCCATGGATAATTAAGAAAAATGAGTTTTTCTTCGGTATATTCTATTTTTTCAAAGTTGTAGAACATACCTTTGGGTAAAGTTTGCTGTAAATCCTGATGAAAAAATTCTGTGGGTACACAAGCCGCAACAATCTCCTCTTCGTATGTTAATACTTGATTTTGCCTTAATTGCTTGATGTGATAGATAAGTTTGCGAGTAGGAATAAACTTTCCATTGACTAAGGTAGAAGGGGTTGCGGCAAGTTTTCCATATTTTGGAAAAAGATAGCTTCTGCAGGTAGTATACAAAGTTTCTCCAAAATGCCGTTGCCATTTTTCTATGAGGGTGTCTATTCCTATACGAAGGTGATACACGGGCTTTAAAGCAGTTAAAGGCAATAAACTAACGGCGCTGTGGTCTTCAAAAAGTATGTAGGACATAAATTATAGATGTTTTTTAAAGAAAGAATCAGTTTTGGCAAAATAGGTTTTAGCCGCAAGATGCAAAATATTAAAATGCTCTGCTTGAGGCACTTTCCATAGTATTTTAGGATTATTCGCATTCAGATACACATAATTACTTCTTGCAAAAGGCACATCACTGTCATTTTCAGAAAGAATAAAAAAAACAGGTATATGCACTTTCTTTATATCTCTGACCATATCTACTTCATTTAATTTAAATTTTGCTTGTTTTTCTGTACTTTTTACTACAAGAGGAAACATAATATCACTTAGTACACTTAATGTCTTGCGACCATAGTCCCGTGTGGCAGAACGCAAATCTTTATAGGGATTTTGCAGTACCATAGCCTTGATATTGGTATCTAATGCGGCGCTTTGTATCGCTACGGCTGCGCCCATAGAAAACCCTATAATACCTATTTTTTTTACATCAGGGCGTTTTTTAAGGTACTGTATCATGGCTTTTACATCATATTTTTCATGATAGCCGTAGGTGCAGAGTTTACCCGTGCTTAATCCATGTGCGCGCAGGTCTGGTAAAAGTAGATTGTAACCTAAACTATCATAATACTTAGCTATGGAAATTAAATTCCATTTACTTTGTCCTATGTCGTGAAGTAAAATTAAGGTTTTACCTGTACTATCTTTTTTTGTTTTGATGAACCACGCTTTGAGTACAACACTACTGTCAGCAGGTAAAGCAGGTGTAAGCGGACTGCGGGATATGATCTCTACTTCTTCCGCGTCTAATTTAGCTTCTTTGGGGTGCATAAAAAAAGCACGTTCATATACTCTTTCATGTTCGCGTATCGTATTGGGGGTAACCCGTTGTGGAACTAAAATAGCCTGAGCGCCTATCTGAGGGGATACTATTATGGCCGTGGTCAGAATTGCTCCTGCTAAAACAAACATTAAAATAATCGCATTTCGCATATTCAACTCATACAACTTTATGTATGCAAAAATAGTTTTTTTCTGTACAGGTGTGTAATTATAGGTTAAATAAAACTGTACTTGGATAATTATTCTGTATATTTGTTGTATGTTTATGAGAATGGTTTCATGGTGGGGAATATTATGTTGTGTTTTATTGACAGCCAATGCCTGTAAAACACACAAAACCACTGGTAAATCTCCGAAAAAAGAAAAAGAAATAACTTTTACCAAAAACAGCCTTAAAATAACAGAAATTGCAGATAAAGGATTGATAAAAATACAAGGTCCTACCAAAACATTAGAGGAACTCTCTATTGTCGTTAATCCTGCTAATCCTGATTATTGGACAGGGGGCGCACAAGTGCCTTTATTTTATTTTACCACTACCGATAATGGAAAAACATGGAAATATGACCGTATAAAAAACGGAAACACGAATGTTCTTGGTGACCCTGCACTTACCGCAGATAAAGACGGCAATGTATACATGATTTATATCGGTGGTTGGACAGATTCAGGTATTTATTGTCAAGTTTCTACGGATAAAGGGGTTACATTCCCAGGTAAAAGCACTGATGTGCTTGCCCATAAAGGACTCATTCCTTTTGAAGACAAAGCCTATCCTTGTGCAGATTTATCTGATAATCCTGAAACCCAAAATAATATCTATGTGGCTTGGACGCAGTTCAGCCGTTACCGAGGTATAAGTTATATGGACGCTATGTACAAAGGCTTTAAAGATAGCAGTATTATTCTCTTTTCTCGTTCTACGGATAGAGGTAAAACTTTTTCTAAACCTATACGATTAGATACCAAAGCAGGCAGCGCCACAGATGACGACCATACTAATGAAGGAGCTGTACCTGCCGTAGGACCTAATGGCGAAGTATATGTATCTTGGGCTTGTGATGAAAATATTTACTTTGTAAAATCTACTGACGGCGGAAAAACCTTTACTAAACCCATAATAGCTACTAATATTGTTGGCGGCTGGGAAATAGACATTCCAGGATTAGACAGATGTAACGGTATGCCTGTAATAGGTTGTGATATTGCCCCAAAAAGTCCTCATAAAGGTACAATATACATTAACTGGGCAGATACCCGAAATGGTACAGACAATACAGATATTTTTATCATAAAATCTAATGATGGTGGACAGACATGGAGTAAACCCATAAAAGTTAATCAAGATGATACTAAAAGACATCAATTTCTTACTTGGATGTCCGTAGACCCTACCACAGGCTATATTTATTGTGTATTTTATGACCGAAGCCGCACAAAAGGTAATGCTACCGAAGTAACTCTGGCTATCTCTCGTGATGGTGGTCAAACTTGGACAAATGAAATTATTTCCGAAAAACCCTTTACTCCATACAATACAGACTTTTTTGGGGATTACATAGGTATATCTGCACATTCAGGTAGAGTACGTCCCTTCTGGATGCATTGGGAAAATCATCAGTCTACTTTATACATTAAAAAATATGATGAGCCTGGTAAAAAATAACTGATGTTACAGGGTTCACTCAGCATACGGTCATTTCGGTACGAACTACGTTCTACTCAATGACCGCTCATAAAGCGCATTTACCAAATTAGTTTGCGAACAGCTACCTTTTATATTTGCAGTATGATACTGACAGAATATTTTTCTCAACTTACTTCACATCAAATTGAACAATTTCAAAAACTACATGACAGAGTCTTATTTTGGAATGAAAAAATAAATCTTATTTCCCGTAAAGATACTGAACATTTATGGGTAAAGCATATTCTACACAGTTTAATGATAGCAAAAGTTATTTCTTTTTTACCTGATACGCGCGTATTAGATGTAGGTACAGGAGGAGGTTTTCCTGGGTTACCATTAGCTATTTTGTTTCCTGAAACACACTTTACTTTGACAGATTCTATAAACAAAAAAATCGGAGTAGTTCAGGACTTAATACAATACATTGGACTGAACAATGTAAAAGCACAAGTTATCAGAGCGGAGCAAGTACAAGAAAAATTTGATTTCGTTATCAGCCGTGCAGTTACACAACTACCCGAATTTTATACATGGATTAAAAATAAAATTTTACCTCAATCTAAACATCAGTTGAAGAACGGTATTCTATATCTCAAAGGCGGAAAAATTCAGCAAGAGATAGAAAAAACAGGTCATTTTGCTACTTTGTATATTTTATCTTATTATTCACAAGACCCATTTTTTGATACTAAATATGTGGTTCATATACCACTTACAAAATAAAACAGTACCCTTGAACTATCAGTATCAGGAGTACTGCACTAAAACAACAACATGAAAAACCTTCGTCTTCTATGATTAAAACGTAACCTGTGTTTTTTTATTGTGTTATTTTACAAAAAAGTTATAAAACATTGATTTTGAGATAAAAAAAATTACAGATACTTCACACATTGATGTTTTGTGTACGAGTTTTTACTTTTTGGGCGTGTGCTTGCACAGCATTTCGCTTTGCGCTCATGCGTGCAATGTCGGCGTGCTATGGGCTTCACGACGCGGTGATTGAGTAGTGATAGCGTACCGAAGTCACGCACATCCTTCGCATGTCTCACGCAAAGACATACTTTCTTAAACATCATACTTTAAGAGTAAAAATTACCTATACAGTTGTTTTATAGATGGATTATTCATGTTAAACCAGCAGTTTATTGGTATTTTCAATAACAAGAAAAGCGGTTTCTAAGGCACGGTATCCATCATACATATCTACGATAGGTTTTTTATCTTGGATAATAGCTTCATAAAAAGTTTCTAATTCCATTTTTATAGCATTTACAGGTTGTGTAGGCAAGGTTTCATAATACAAATTATCAGGCATTTCACCTTTTTCAAGGGCATTTTTGAGCTTTTCACGAGCGTCAGAAGTGTGCATATCTTTGAGTTGAAATATCTCCGATTTCTTTTCTAAAAAATCCATAGTAATATAAGCATCTTGCTGAAATAAACGCATTTTACGCATGTTTTTTAGACTAATTCGGGACGAAGTTACATTAGCTACTGCACCATTTTCAAAAGTAATACGCGCATTGACAATATCGGGCGTTTCACTAACTACGGATACACCACTGGCATCTACTTTAATCACTTTGGCAGGAATCATACTTTGAATAACGTCAATATCATGTATCATAAGGTCTAATACTACCGAAACATCTGTACCTCTTGGATTAAACTGTGCTAGTCTGTGGCTTTCTATAAATAAAGGATTAGGATTTAACGGTTGTACCGCTAAAAAAGCAGGATTAAAGCGTTCTACATGTCCTACTTGAACTTTTACCTTGTTTTGTATAGCTAAATCTATTAAAGCTTGGGCTTCTTGTAAAGTAGTGGTAAAAGGTTTTTCTATAAACACATGTTTTTTTACCTGTATGGCTTTGCTAGCACACTCAAAATGGGCAAGTGTAGGCACTACTACATCTACTACGTCTACTTTTTCTATAAGTGCATCTATGGTTTCAAAATAAGGAACATTTAATTTTTGAGAGACTTCTTGCGCAGTAGGCAAATGAATATCATATAAACCCATAAGCTCATAATCAGGAATTTGCTTAATGCAGTTAATATGAATTTTGCCAAGATGTCCTGCACCGAGTACTCCTATTTTTAATTTTGGATTTGGCATAAAAGTTTATTTCAAATTATGATATACATTTTGAATATCATCATCAGCTTCTAATTTTTCAATCAATTCTAATACTTCATTTTCTTGCTCTTCTGAAAGTTCTACAAAAGTATTTGGTATTCTTTGTATTTCTGTGCTTAATACTTCTATTTTTCGTTCTTCTAAAGCTTTTTGCATATTAGCAAAATCTGTAAAACCTGCATAAATAACTACGTTACCTTCTTCGTCATGACCGAGTTCCTCTAATCCGAAGTCAATCAGTTCAAGTTCTAAATTTTCAATATCAATTCCTTTATCTTGAAGTTTGAATACACTTTTTCTGTCAAAAATAAAATCTAATGAACCTGTTTTACCCAGACTGCCCCCTGCGCGGTTAAGATAAGTGCGAATATTGGCTACGGTACGAGTGGGGTTATTTGTTGCGGCTTCCATCACAATAGCTACACCGTAAGGTGCATATCCTTCATAAGTAACTTCTTCTAAATCTGCATCTTCTTTGGAAACGGCACGTTTAATAGCGGCTTCTATACGGTCTTTGGGCATATTTACAGCTTTTGCGTTTTGAATAGCCATACGCAAACGGGGGTTATATTCAGGATTAGGACCGCCTTGCTTTACAGCAATAGCAATCTCTTTTCCTGCACGAGTAAAGGCTTTAGCCATTTTGTCATAGCGAGCAAACATTTTATGCTTGCGTTTTTCAAAAATACGTCCCATAGTTATAGAAAAATAGTGTGCAAAGGTATGCACTTAACTTTTTTTATGCAAGTTATAGCGTTTTATGAATATTTTTTTTAGTTTCTTTTGTATTAGTGTATTTTTTGTATATTTGCAAACACTAAATCAAGCAACTTTACTTTAATAAAATATGAGAAAAATATCTCAATCTTTACTTGTGTTTGTTCTATCTCTCTTGTTATATGGATTGCCTATTCAAAATTATGCTTCACACCTATCAGGAGGGGAAATCACTTTTGTTTGTGTAAGTGGCAATAATTATGAAGTATATCTTACTCTTTATCGGGATTGTTCGGGAGTTACATTAGGCACATTTCACTCTGTACAGGTCTGTGGTCCTGCAACGCCTGCTTCTATTACATTGACTGTTGTACCTAGACCTATAGGTACACCTGCCGATAGCGATGGTTTTGAAGATATCACACCACTCTGTGGAGGTGCTTCTCGCTGTACAAGTACTGGTAGCCCTGTGGGTTATTCCAAAGCTGTTTTAAAGGGCAACTTTACAGTTACAGGGGCACCATCACAAACTAATCCTGTGGTATTAAGCTACAATACTTGCTGCAGAAATACGCTTACTAATAGTAGCTGTTCTGGTTTTTACATAGATACTCGCATGTTTTATCATGTTATGGGTGCATGTGATAACAGCAGCCCTACATTCCTGGCTAATCAGACAGGTTTTGCGTGTTTAAGTCAGCCTTTCGTTTACAATAATACTGCTTTTGACCCTGATGGTGATGATTTGAGATATTATTTGGTAACTCCTTGCGAAAACCCACCTAGCCCGTGCAATGGAACACCTAGTTCATGTACCTATAACACACCTTACACTCAGGCAGTACCTATTGCCAGTTCCTTAACTCCCTGCGGCGTATTAGTAGACTCGCTTAACGGTTCATTGTCTTTTATTCCTAATCAAGTAGGACGCTATATTTTCGCTGTTGAAGTGAGAGAATACAGAACCTTTCCTGTAATTGGTAGAGTGCATTTATCTACTGTACGTAGGGACATTCAGTTATATGTAACCAACTGTCCTGGTTCAGGAGGTTCTCCCCCAATTATCACAGTTACACAAGGTTCTACGGTAACGAGCATTCCTGTAACTGTATCCTGTACACCTTTACCTGTTCAAGAAACAACAATTTCTACTTGTGAATTGATGCAGTTACAAATAGATGTAGAAGCATCAGGTTCTTTACCCTTAGGTACAAGTTTGATATTCAAATTATCAGGAGATTTCTTTGATGTACCTGTAAATCCCAGCAATGCTTACTGCGCTAATCCTTTGTTAAATCGTGCTTGTGCGGCTATCAGTGCTACTTATCCGGGCAGTTATGTATATAACCAAGGTTTAGTTGCTAGTTCTTCGCCGTATAAAGCAGGATGTTTAATATCATGGACGCCTAAGCAGGGTGATGTGGGGTCAAAAGTAATCTATATATCGGTAGAGTACTGTTCATCAGTGGGTTCTATACCGTTCAAGTTTACTGTGCCGTATAGGATAAATGTACAACCTAATCCCATTACAGCAAGTTTTGTCAGTGGGGGTTGTGCAGGAGGAAATACTATATTGCAAGCTAATGGAACAGGAGGTAGCTTAAATCCTTACTATTCATGGAGTTTTGATGACGGTTTAACCTTCTCTACACCCAGCAGTAGTCCTACTATTTCACATGTATTCCCAACACCTGGTAGCTATGAAGTAATTGTAAAAGTACAAGATGGACCTATGGGTCAGGTATGCTCACAAGTAAAAATAACCGTAAATATAGTAGAATTTATTCCCGAACCTTTATTAACTACAATTACTCCGCCCAAGGTATGTGCAGGAGGCTCTATTACGTATGCTATTGCCGCAAGTTCGTATAAACCAGGTTGGACATATAGCTTAAATTTTGGTGACTCCACACCAGATTCTACATTTACCTACCTCAGTGGGGTAAGTTCTGTAACGCATACGTACACAACTGCTGGTACTTATGTATTAAATTATACGGTAACTAATGATGCAGGATGTGTAAAAACTATCAGTCAATTTGTTACAGTTCTACCTCCCGTAGATGCCAATATTGCTGTACAGAAAGATACAGTATGTGAAGGTGCGCCTTTATTTATAGGTAACAATTCTTTATATGCAGATGTGTATGAATGGAAATTTTTCAGTGGTTCTTCTTCTGCCGAAGTTTTACCTATGCGTTTAGATACAACCGAAGCAAGTTTTGCGGTTGTATTTCCTAGTGCGGGACAATACCTAATACGCTTAACCGCTAAAAATGAACTAGCTTGCTCAGATATAGAAACTAAAATTATTACAGTACTTCCTTTACCTGCGGCAAATGTATCTTTAAGTGATACCGTAGTTTGTATCAATGAAAGTGTACAATTTAATACAACAAATACAGGTAATTACTCTTGGGATTTTAGTGAAACAGGCGTAAGCACACCTTTATACAATGTACCTAATCCTGTGAGAGTATTTACAAGCCCAGGCGTGTATACCATAGGTTTTACGGCTTATGGAACAGTAAATAGCTGTCAAAAAACTATCTATCGCAAGGTACGTGTGTTAGAAAGACCTAATCCTAAATTCTCTGCGAGTGATACCGTATTTTGTGTCGGAGAACCTATACGCTTCCGTAATTTAAGTACCATGAATAATAATGGTCAGACACTTACCTATAATTGGAGCTTTGGTGATGGGGGTACGTCTAATATCAAAAATCCTGTCCATGTGTATAACACAGCAGGTAACTACACCGTGTATTTAGAAACCACTACGTCTTATGCAGGTAAAACTTGTCAATATAAAGACTCTCTCCGAGTAACTGCTATTCCAAAACCTACCATTCACGACATTACTGCTGTACCTGATTCAGGACAAGCATTTCCCTTCCAAACTGTAAACTTCACTCCTGTGTACACAAGCCCTGTTTTACCTAATAACTTCTTATGGACATTTGGTGATAATACAGGTTCTGCTAATGGAGAAAATGTATCTCATATTTACACAGATGCAGGTTTATATCCTGTACAGTTGGTATTAACTAATGGCAACGGCTGTCGTGATACATTTGTATTGCAGATGCGTGTAATAGATACAGATAGCTTAATGATACCTAACATCGTTACACCCAATAATGACGGTAAAAATGATGTATTCAAGGTAAAACATAAACAACTTAAAAGCTATCATATAGAAATATTCAATCGCTGGGGTAACAAAGTATTTGAAAGTGATGACCCTAATCAAGTATGGGACCCTGTTAAAGAACAAGATGGTGTATATTACTACATTGTAGTTGCCGAAGGTAGATTTGGTACAAACTATAATAAGAAAGGTAATATTACCGTGATGCGGTAAAGCTGGGATATTTAATTGCTTAAAAAAACCTTCCTGAAAATAATAATCGGGAGGGTTTTTTTATATTATGAAGGATAGTTATATTAGTATTGAGGGTTTAGTTTTTTGGCTGTGTCCTTGCATGGTGTTTCGCTAATGCGGTTACGGTTATTGAGTGGTTCGAAAAACTCACCAACCATAGTCCGCAAGATGTACCAAAGTGACCACTTCCCGTACCAAGCACGTACTTCATTGAGTAAATATGCAACAAATACACTAAAAATAAATCGCATGTCCTTTTATACCTTTTCGGGAAAACTCTACGGCAGGAAATGGTATTTTAAGCAGATTAAAGGCATGAATAATTTCATTCAGTGCTTTGTATCTTGTTTTAATTTTACGTAAATTGACATCTAAACTGAGATACCATTGCCTGTATTCTCTTTCTTTAACATCAGGGGTGGGAAATTGATAACCTCCAATAAGTCCGTCTGCACCATAGCCTATGCTTACACACAACCATTTAGGATACCATTTTTGAGCTTTTTCGCCAAGAAAATCATAAATACTCGCACTGAACCAATAGGTTTGTCCATTGTAATCTTTCATAATACGTTCATGAAAAGATTTGCCGAGTAAATCAGGTCTTTGCTGTGCGTAGGAAGTCAGGTGAGCAGAAAATTTGAAGTCTATACGTTGTTCGTTCCAGAGCAGTTCTTGTGTAATAGCTATTGCTGAACCTGCGGTATTAGCAATTAAATCCGAAGTACTAGCACCGTATTTACACATTAAACCGTCAAAGTATTCTATGGGGTGTTGCATCAGAATACCGTACATTCCGCCAATCCATATTGCTTTTTTTCGGGAAATGCCTGTCCATTTCATAGCTTGAATACCTATCCTGCTTTGTTGATACGCAGAATAAGCATGCCCAATTTTGTCTACTTGTTTCCATTCGTGGCTGTCATCAAACCAGTGAAAAGCACAACGTGGTTCTTTGGCATACCATAAAGCGTATACACTTCCCATAGTAGCGGTATATCCCGCCGCACTGATACCTGCTACCCAACGCATACGATTAGGTTTATAGGTTGTTTTTAATGTATCTTGTCCATAAGATAAAGTACTGATAACAAATACTATACAAGGTAAAATATAACGCAAAAGAAAAAAATTGCGTGAGGGGCATGTAGCAAGGGCATAAGCCCTGTGCGTAGCACCGAAGCGATAGCGCAGTGCGAAATGCACCGACCCTGTGTGCATGAACATACGTGAAACGCACACAGGGACACGCCCAAAAAACTGATAAAAAAAAGAATATCTATTCATAATTAAATCCACTTACGGCGTTTGAACAAATATAATAAAAACATTATTACCAAAATCATTATACCTATCACTACAAAATACGCATATTTCATTTTAAGTTCAGGCATATTTTCAAAATTCATTCCGTAAATGCCCGCAATAAAGGTTACAGGTACAAAAATGCCACTTAAAACTGTCATAAACTTCATAATTTCATTAGTTTTGTGTGCAGTATTAGATAAGTGAATATCTAAAATGTTAGAGGTAGCTTCACGAAGAGTATCAATAATATCTACTACTTCAACAATCTGATTGTAAATATCTTTCTGAACAGGTTCTAATTTGTCGTGTATTTTATCTTTTTGAGCAAAAGAATTGAGTATCTCTCGCATAGGCCATATATGCCTGCGCAAGAGCAAAAGTTCTCTTTTAGCTTGATACAAGTCGGATAAAAGTTCTTTGTTACCTCCGCCAATAAAAATTTTTTCTTCAATGAGGTCAATTTTATCATTGATGATTTTAAGTGCAGGAAAATAATTATCTACAATAGCATCAAAAATGGATAAAATAAGATAGTCTGAACCAAACTTTCGGATACGGGACTGCGGTTGCATAATACGCTGCCGAATATTATTAAGACTATCACTGTCATCTTCATGAATAGTGATAACAATACCTTCGTAAAATCTAAATACAGCGAGTTGTTCTTGTATAATTCCTTGATAATTTTGGTCATAATTGATTTGTGTGAGAATAAAAAAATCATAATGTTGAGTGCTTTCATGCTTACCGCGCTGACCAAGTTCTAATACATCTTCAATATGAATGCTGTTAATTTGAAAAAAATGAGCTATTTGATAAAGAGTTATTTGTTCTTTGGGATGTACTATGTGTATCCAGTATTCGGATTTATCATCAAAAGAGAGTTCAGAAACTTTACAAGTATAGTTTTTTATTTCATTTTGATTGTACTGATATACCTGAACTTCAACCTGACTATGAGGGTTTTGTATGAGAAAATCATTGCCACCTGGTGCTTGGTTAGTGAATAAAGTACGCCTGAATGTGTATTTTTTCATTATACAAAGATAATGAATTGTTTTGATTTGAAATTTGAGATTATTCTACAAAGTACGGTTAAAATTTGAACACAAAGAAAAACTTATTACTTTTGCTGTATGTCTGTTCTGAATAATAGCACAGTTTGTAATTTTCAATACAAAAGCCCCGAAAAACACGATTTTAAGGACTGTGAAACCACTTTGCAGTTAGACAGTGACGGTATCCACTTTGGCGTATTTTACAATAAAGCATGCATTCAGTTTGCATCTTATCAATTTCATACACATATACCCTCCCATACGCGCCATGAAATTGCAATAAAGTATTTTTCTGCTTCAATGGATAGGTTTAAAAAATTGATTTTTTTATATCAGGCGGACAAATTTTTGTTTATTCCTGATGCTTTGTGGAAGAGAGATACGCTTATTCAAGATTTTATGGTAGTCAATGATTATTTTCCTGAAAAAGAAACTCTGTACAAAAAAGTATTTCAGGCACACAAGTGTACTTTTATCTATACTCTGCCTATAGAATATAAAAACACCTTTAAGTATTTAGAACAGGATATTGAAATAAAACCTACCGCAGTACAACTGATAGAATATTACGATAAGCACGTGAAAAGCGAACAAAATGAAGCTGATGTACTTTTGCACATACAAACGAACAACATAGAAATCACCTGTTTCAAGCAGGGTTCATGGATACATTATAATCAGTTTAAGTATGACAGCGTAGAAGATATGCTGTATTATGTTCTTTTTACAATGGAACAACTGAAACTCAACAATGAGAATACACAGGTACATGTATCCGGTAGAGTAGAAAAAGTAGGCAATCTGTATCAGTTACTTTATAAGTACATCAGACAGATAGACACCGTACCATGTCCATATACAAACTATCCTAATTTTCTTCCCAATTATCATCACTTTCCGTTATTTTTTGAACATTGAGCAATTTTTATACTAATTTTGTGCAGTGAATAGATTTCTTGTTTTGATTTGTGCATTGCTGATACTTTTCTCCACGCAGCAGTGTGCCTGGTTAAAGGCTATGACCCCAAAAAAAAAACATACAGACAGCACACACCACGAGGTTAAAAAAAATGTAGTGAGTGTTGCACCTTGCATAGTCCGTACAGCAAAAATACATTCTCATATCCTTTGTAACAGCGAAGTAAAGTATGCACAAAGTTATGAACAGCTTAATCCTATGGACAAGTTTATGATGAATGAAGGATTTAACAGAGGAGATATGCCTGGAAAAATAGAAACAGATATTTTAATAGAAAATCTTAATACTCTACCAATAAAAGTAGAATATATGAAATGGCAGGCTGTTTTTGAAAATAAGCTGTTGGATAGTGGAACAGTAGCTATTCAAAGTAAAATACATCCACAAGAGAACTACTGGGCAAGAATAAAATTACAATATAACGCTATGAAACTTACATCCAAAAACACTATGCTCGCTAAAACAAATACAGCATTACAACTCAATCAATTCAAAAATTTACAATTCTTTACCCAACTTGAAGCCTATCCTATCTACGATACCAATGCCATAATTATTCAAGGGTCTTGTAAGGACAGTGCAATGAAAATGTTAATTATTAAATAAAAAAATTTGGAATATTAAGAGCGTATTTTTATTTTTGTGTTACAATACCGATATAACAAAATGAAGCGAATTTCTTTATTAACTATTGCTTTTGTTCTACTTTTATCTAATACCTATGCGCAATTAATTACCATAGGTACAGGCACAGCTACCAATTCTACTACGAGTGGCAGTCCTATTAACATTTATTATCGTAGTTCTCATTGCCAATTTGTATATACAAAAGCGGAACTAAATGCGGCTGGGCTTCCTGGTTCTGCTGTAATGACTAAGTTTGGTTTTTATATTGCAGGCGCACCTTTGTATGCTTTACCTAACTTTACCATTTCTATGAAACATACTACGGCTACAAATCCTAGCTCCTATGACGGTACAGGTTTAACAGTAGTCAAAACCATACCGAGTTATATGCCTGTTGCTGGCGGTTGGGATACCTTAGCATTAGATACTCCTTTCTGTTGGAATGGTGTAGATAACATATTAGTAGACGTCTGCTTTGACCTTGTTGTTCCTACATGGAATGCATCAGGTCAAGTACGCGTATTTAACTCTGCTAATGGCTTTAAATTTACACGTTCAGATATAAGTAACCAATGTGGTGTACCTACAGTAACTACTAGTACAGATAAGCCCCAAGCAAGAATGCGTTTTTCTAATATAGGCGCTCCCACAGCAAATTTTAATGCAGATACCGTTTGTGCTAATTTACCAACTACATTTACAAATACAACTACGGCTTCTTGCGGAACACCAACTTATTTATGGGATTTTGCAGGACTGGGTACAAGTACAGCAGTTAATCCTACCTTCACTTTCCCAAGTGCAGGCACGTATCCTGTAAAATTAGTAGCTACTTTGGGTCCTCAAAAGGATAGCATTATTAAAAATGTTATTGTAAAACCACGTCCAACACCTACTATTTCTACTCCTAATCCTAACATTTGTATAGGAGATATGATTACTATTACTACCACAGCCATAGGAAATAAAAAATGGTATGTAAATGACACCTTATTTACATTATTAAGCGTACCGTCCATAACTTATACTCCAAAATTCAACGACACTATAAAATTAAAGGAAACTTCTACAAATGGATGTGACGCATGGTCTAACATTATTATTATTAACAGAAATCCGTATCCTGCTAAACCCACTATAACCCGAACTATTCCTGCACCTACCGCTCCTGTTTGTATGGGAGATACAGTAACTCTTGTATCTAGTTCCCCAACAGGTAACCAGTGGTACATAAAAAGTGGTACTACCTATGTATTACAACCAGGTGCTACTAACCAAACTTTTAAATATCCTGCTAACGGAAACTTTATTGCATCAGTAGAGGTAACTACACCTGCAAATTGTAAAAAACGTTCTGATGATTTTCTTGTAAATCTTAATCCTTCTATTATACCTAATTTCACCGCCTCTCCGATAGTAGGTATAGCACCACAAACTGTTTATTTTACCAACTATACCATGGCTCCAGCAGGTAGTGCCCACAAATGGTACTTTGGTACAGGAGATAGTACCATTTTAAAGAATCCTTCCTACATTTACAATAACCCTGGTATTTACACTGTAACACTTGAAGTTAGTCATATTGAAAGTTGTAAAGGCACAACTACAAAATCAAATTACATTGTCATCAATCCTGATACAACTACGTCCTTGATAAAAGATAACCTTATTATTAACGAAGATTTAGTAACTATAAGCCCTAATCCCGCTAATGATAAGGTAACTATCAATTATATGCTTAACCAAAGCGCTAATATCACTTTTGCTATCACAGACCTCAATGGAAAAACTTACTTCTCTACCCAAGAAAATCAAGCTCCAGGTATACATAGCATAAACTACAACACTTCTGAACTCTCCGCAGGTGTGTACATAGTCAGAATAGTATCGCAACAACAGAGCGTGTACAAAAAACTGATTATCACAAGGTAATACAAAAAATATGAGAATTAAAAAGAGCAAGAGTAATATACTTTTGCTCTTTTTTTATAGATTGATTTTTGCTTACTCAGCGTTATAATTGTAGTTTTGTTAAAAAAATATGAAACATTTAATTCTCATACTTTCCTTAACGTATTCATCTTTGGATTTTTGTTTAGCACAATTACAAAAGGTAGAAAAACATGACTCTATTATTATTCGTAAATTTTATGACGCCGCACTAGTAGATGGAAAATGTTATCAATGGCTAGAGTATTTAAGTAAAAAAATAGGAGGTAGATTAAGTGGTTCTGAACAAGCCGCAAAAGCCGTACAATGGGCAAAAACAGTAATGGATACCTTAAAATTTGACAAGGTATACTTGCAAGAAGTTATGGTACCGCATTGGGTAAGAGGTAAGCAAGAAGAAGGTAAAATTATCAGTAAAAAGCTTGGAAGTACAAATGTTCATATATGTGCATTAGGCAATTCCGTGGGTACAGATAAAAAAGGAATTACAGCACAAGTTATAGAAGTGCAAGGTTTGCAAGAGTTAGACAAATTAGGTAAAGAAAAAATACAAGGTAAAATTGTTTTTTACAATCGTCCTATGGAACCTCGTAATATCAATACTTTTGTTTCTTATTCGCAAGCCGTAGACCAAAGAGCATTCGGACCTACGGAAGCCGCAAAATACGGTGCGGCAGGCGTAATTGTTCGCTCTATGACTTTGGCACATGATGAACACCCGCATACAGGTTCGTTACGATATGATACTTTATTTAAAAAACTTCCTGCTGTGGCTATTAGCACAAACGATGCAGATAAATTAAGTGCTATGCTCAAAAAAGACCCTGAATTAAAATTTTATTTCAAAACAGATTGTCAAATGTTAGGTGAAGTACTCTCTCATAATGTAATCGGAGAGATACGCGGTTCTATGTACCCTGACGAAGTTATACTTGTAGGCGGACATCTTGACGCATGGGATAATGGAGAAGGTGCTCATGATGATGGTGCAGGTTGTGTACATGCCATAGAAGCACTTAGATTATTTAATGTACTTGGAATACGTCCCAAACGCACTATTAGAGCAGTTTTGTTTATGAATGAAGAAAACGGATTACGTGGAGGCTTAAAGTATGCGGAAGTAGCATCAAAAAACAGTTCAGAAAAACATATTGCCGCTATTGAAAGTGATGCAGGGGGATTTACCCCGCGCGGCTTTGGATTTACCTGTGCTAATAAAACTATTCTTAACAAAATGCTCAAATATGTAAATTTATTTGAACCTTATGGGTTATATGAATTTAAGGAAGGTGGTGGCGGCGCAGATATCGGACCTCTAAAAAATTATTTCAAAGATATCGTAATGATTGGTTATATCCCTGATTCCCAGAGGTACTTTGACTATCATCACACAGAAATAGATATATTTGAGAACGTAAATCGTAGAGAGTTAGAGCTTGGCGCTGGGTCTATTGCGTCTTTGTTATATTTACTTTCTGAATATGGA
>CALIZB010000159.1 GCA_938028625.1 uncultured Bacteroidia bacterium
ATAAAATCTATTGACGAGACCCCTGATTTTAGTAAAATATTACTCCCCATAGACCCAAAACTTACCGTAGATAGTCTTTCTACTTATGCACAGACATTTATAAAGCAAATGAATGCACAGATAGAACTGATATATGTAGGAGAAGAAACTGAACTCTCTCGTAAAATACTAGAAAAATACACTCAACTTTATCAAAATGAAGGAATTAAGGTTACTTATAACTTTGTAGACAGAGAAGGCACTATTGCTGAAACAATTCTAGATTATAGCAAAAAAAATGATTTTAAGGCTATTATCATGGCTACACATGCACGTATGGGGATAAAAGCTCTCATTTTAGGCAGTGTTACAGAAAACTGCATTAACAATGCGTCTATACCTGTACTAACCCTGAAAGCATAACTTTTTAGTCCCACCGAATATCTTTGAGGCGAAGCTGAATAGTGGTTTTGCCATTGTAAGTATTCTCCTCTACATGATAGGCAATGTTAAAAGAATCACTTTCTTTAATTTTTCTTATAGTTTCTTCTGTACCCATACCAAAAGCAATTGCCCGATAAGATATTTTATTATCTTGGGTAAGAGAAAGTTGTAAATGCTGATTGCCTACTACTCGGTATCCGTCATCATATTGAGTATACAAAGAAATCTTTGAAGACATAAATACAGGAGATAGATTTTTAGGTCCGAAGGGCGCCATTTGTTTAAGAATACGCATAAATCTACCATTATCATTAAATACATTAAAATTACATTCTGCATCAATAAAAAGTACAGGTTCAAGGCTGTGTGGTTGTATGCGAGCGGATACAACCTTCTCAAATTTGTTTACAAATGCTTCCAAATTATCTTTTTTCAACGCTAAACCTGCGGCGTATTTATGCCCTCCGTACTGTATTAGCAAGTCCCCGCACTCACAGATAGCCTCATGAACATCAAATTCGTGTACGCTGCGGGCAGAACCCACTAACTTTCCGTCTGATTCTGTAAGCATAATAGTAGGTTTGTAGTATTTTTCTATTATTCGTGATGCAACAATACCAATCACGCCTTTGTGCCAGTCTTCCTTAAAAAGCACCGTGCTTTTTCTTTTGCCAAATACCTCTTCATTAGAAAGCATATACAGCGCTTCATCAGTAATAATTTTATCTAATCCTTTTCTGTCTTCGTTAATCTGGTCTAACTGTTTTGCCAAATCCTGAGGCATTTCTTGCTCTGAAATCAGCAGTTCTACAGCATACTTTGCATGTTTTAGTCGCCCTGCGGCGTTAATTCTCGGACCTATCTTAAATACCAAATCGTTTGTGTCCAATTTCTCGTCATCTACACCAGATACATTCATCAGGGCCTTAATGCCATTTTTAGGGTTCTCTTCCAGTACTTTCATGCCATAATACATCATGATGCGATTTTCATCAATTACATCTACCAAATCTGAGGCAATAGAAATAGCTACAAAATCCAATAAATTATATATGGTTTCTTTGGGAATATTCATCTTTTCACTTAATGCCTGACATAACTTAAATCCTACTCCACAACCACTCAATTCTTTAAAGGGATAATTACAATCTTTTTGTTTAGCATCTAATACTGCTATCGCGTTCGGAACAGTATCCCCAGGCAGGTGATGGTCGCAAATAATAAAATCTATACCCTTTTCTTTCGCATACTCTATTTTATCAACAGAACGTATACCACAGTCCAAAGATATAACTAAGGAAAAACCGTTTTCCTCCGCAAAATCAATACCCTTAAAAGAAATTCCGTATCCTTCTGTATAACGGTCAGGAATGTATATGTCAATGTATTCTTTGTAAAAAGGCTTAAAAAAAGAATACATCAGACTTACAGACGTAGTACCGTCTACATCATAATCTCCATAAATCAGGATTTTTTCTTTTTGGTCTACAGCCTGTAATATTCTTTGTACTGCTTTGTTCATATCCTTCATTAAAAAAGGATTGTGTAATTGACTTAACTCTGGACGGAAATATGCTCTACTTTTTTCAAGAGTATCTATGTTTCTCTTAAAAAGTACTTCACATAAAGGATAGGGGGCATTATTAAGCACTGCGGACAATTCTTTTACTTTATTTTGTGCTGTATTATCTAGTTTTTCATATATCCACTTCATATCGCAAAATTGCTAAAAAAAGAGATAAAAGTCAATTTTTTTTGATATTACAAGTATTTTGATATAAAATTTGCATATACAAGATATGTTTTTCTATATTTGCTCTTTGTAACTAGCAAAACACCATGCGAAACTACTTACCTGCTATAATTATTACATTTTTACTTGCTTTTGGCTTATTTTGGCAAAGCTGCGGCAAGAAAAAAATGAGCTCCTCTGTACAGTATCCTGTTACAGAAAAAGTAAAACAGACAGACACCTATTTTGGTAAAACCGTAGAAGACGAATATAGGTGGCTAGAAGATGACAGAAGCCCAAAAGTTGCAGAATGGGTCAAAGCTCAAAATAAAGTTACTTTTGAATATCTAGAAAAAATACCTTACAGAAATGCCATAAAACAAAGATTAGAAAAACTGTTGAATTATGAAAAATTTTCTGTACCTATCAAAGCAGGAGATTATTATTTCTTTTACAGAAATACAGGACTGCAAAATCAAAGTGTAATTTATTTACAGAGAGGTCTTTCTGACCCGCCTGAACTCTTCATTGACCCCAATCAAATAGATAAAAACGGTACTACTGCAATTCGCTTGTTAGGGGCATCCCCTGATAACAAATACATGGCTTACGCTCAGTCCGTAGCAGGTTCAGACTGGAGTGAAATTTACATTATGGAAATTGCTACCAAAAAGAAACTCCCTGACGTACTTAAATGGGTAAAATTTTCAGGTGTGGCATGGAAAGACAATAATTCTTTCTTTTACAGCCGTTATCCTGAACCCGAAAAAGGAAAAGAACTTTCAGGACAAAATCAGTTTCATAGTATCTATGAACATAAAATCGGCGAACCGCAGGAAAAAGATAAACTTATCTATCGTAATAATGAAAAACCCCTTCTCTATCATTCGGCTGCAATTACAGAAGATAAAAAATACCTCATTATGACCGTAGCCTCAGGGACAGATGGGTTTGAAACGTATTACAAAGACCTTTCTAATCCTTTCAGTAAATTTGAAGCCCTGTTTACAGGTTTTCAATACAAAAGCAGTGTTATTGACCATATTAACGGTAAGTTTTTAGTACGTACAGATATAGATGCTCCCAAATACAAACTCGTACTCATTGACCCTAAAAATCCACAGAAAGAAAAGTGGCAAACTATTATTCCTGAAAAAGAACATTTACTTGAAGAAGTTACGCTCTGCGGAGGTAAACTATTTGCTAAATATCTTGAAAATGCTAATAACAAAATTTATCAGATGGATATAGATGGTAAAAATGCCAAAGAAATAAAACTTCCTTCCTTAGGTTCTGTTGATGGATTTAGTGGTAAAAAACAAGATAAAATTACTTTTTACAGTTTTACTTCATTCACTTATCCCCCTACTATTTACAAATATAACATAGAAACAGGTGAGTCTATTCTGCATTTTAACCCAAATGCTTCTTTTAATCCTGATGAATATGAAACTAAACAGGTTTTTGCTACAAGTAAAGATGGTACAAAAATACCCATTTTTATTGTGCATAAAAAAGGCTTACAACTTAATGGAAATAATCCTACATACTTGTATGGTTATGGTGGATTTAATGTTAACCTCACCCCTGGATTCAGTGCAAGCCGTATCGTTTTATTAGAAAATGGAGGAGTATTTGCTATGGCAAACTTACGTGGTGGTGGTGAATTTGGTGAAGAGTGGCATAAAGCAGGTATGAAACTTAATAAACAAAACGTATTCAATGATTTTATTGCTGCATCTGAATATCTTATTGCCCAAAAATACACTAATAGCGAAAAATTAGCTATTGCAGGTGGTTCTAACGGTGGTTTGCTTGTAGGCGCTTGTATGACACAACGTCCCGAACTCTATAAAGTAGCTTTTCCTGCCGTAGGGGTTATGGACATGCTTCGTTATCATAAATTTACTGTAGGCTGGGGTTGGATACCCGAATACGGTTGTGCAGACAGTACAGAAGCAGATTTCAAAAATCTATATTCTTACTCTCCATTACACAACATCAAAGATGCAAACTACCCTGCAACTTTGGTAACTACCGCAGACCATGATGACAGAGTTGTTCCCGCACATTCCTTTAAATTCATTGCAAAATTACAAGCACATCAGAAAGGTGAAAATCCTGTACTCATACGCATAGAAACTAATGCAGGACACGGCGCAGGCAAATCCATTTCAAAATCTATTGAAGAAGAAGCAGACAAATGGGCATTTATGTTCTATAACATGAAAATACAGCCTAAACTCTAAAAAATTATCTGTTAATTATTTTTCTATTTTTGCAGTCTTATGGCAAGTGTAATCTTAGACTTTGAAAAGCCCATCATTGAGCTAGAAGAAAAATTAACGCTCATGAAAAAAATGGCAGAGGAGAGCAAATTAGATATATCAGGACCTATTAAAGAATTAGAAGCCAAAATTTTACAACTCAAAAAAAATACTTATCAGAACCTTACCCGCTGGCAAAGAGTACAACTGTCCCGCCACCCCGATAGACCTTATACTTTGGACTATGTTTATGGTTTATGCACTGATTTTGTAGAACTTCACGGCGATAGACACATAAAAGATGACAAAGCCATAATAGGAGGTTTTGGTACTTTTGAAGGACAAACGGTAATGTTTATCGGACATCAAAAAGGTAGAGATATCAAACAAAGACAATACCGCAATTTTGGTATGCCAAATCCCGAAGGATACAGAAAAGCTCTACGCTTAATGAAACTAGCTGAAAAATTTAATAAACCTGTGGTTACTTTTATTGATACTCCTGGTGCATACCCTGGAATAGAAGCTGAAGAGCGCGGACAAGGTGAAGCTATTGCCCGTAATCTTTTTGAAATGTCTACTTTACGTGTACCTATTATTTGCATTGTTATTGGTGAGGGGGCATCTGGGGGTGCATTAGGCATTGGAGTAGGAGATAGAGTACTTATGTTAGAAAACACTTGGTATTCAGTTATTTCACCCGAGTCTTGTTCTAGTATCTTATGGCGCAGCTGGGATTACAAAGAACAAGCCGCAGAAGCCCTTCGCTTAACTGCCAAAGATATGTTAGAACTCAAACTGATAGACGGTATTATTAAAGAACCTCTCGGCGGCGCACATCAAGACCCACAAGGTATGCTTAAAAACTTACGTAAAGTACTCAAACATCAACTTGCAGAACTCAAAGAAATAGATACCGATACGCTTGTCCAACAGAGAATACAAAAATTTACTTCCATGGGCGTGTTTGCTACTGAATAATTATCAAAAAAATGTTCTCTGCTTACTCAGAAGCGATAACATGGTTACAAAGTCAGTTACCTGTATTTCACTTACAAGGTAAAACCGCATTTAACCCAAGCTTAGACACAATCTCTTATTTATCAAGTGTTCTTTATAATCCGCACTTAAAGTATCCTACCATTCATATTGCGGGTACTAATGGCAAAGGTTCTACGGCAAGTATGCTCGCTTCTGTACTACAAGAAGTAGGATACAAAACAGCTTTATACACTTCACCCCATTTGCTTTCTTTTACAGAACGCATTAAAATAAATGGGAAAGCCATACCTGAACATGAAATTTTAGATTTAGTTAATCTTTTGTACCCTGTAGTCCAAAAAATGCCTAAAAAACCCAGTTTCTTTGAAATAACTACGGCTATTGCTTTTCAATACTTTGCAGAACAAAAAGTAGACATTGCAGTCATAGAAACAGGACTTGGAGGAAGGTTAGATGCTACCAACATTATTCAACCTATATTCTCTATTATTACTCGTATAAGTTATGACCATACAGATATTCTTGGAAATACGCTTGCTAAAATTGCATCAGAAAAAGCAGGTATCATTAAACCGAATACGCCTGTTTTTATCGGAAAACGAAATTCTGAAACAGACAACGTATTTACAGATATAGCAAAACAGCAAAATTCTGCCATTTTTTTTGTAGAAGATACATGGAAGAGTATATATCAAAATACAGATTTTTTACATGGTATTCATGAAGTTTATTTTAATCAGGAATGTATTTATCCACAGGTAAAGGTAGGACTACTCGGTAAATACCAATCAGACAACGTGGCTACTGTATGTGCTATATGCGATTTTTTAGCTAATAATCAATGGAATATAAAAGATATTCACTTGTACAGAGGATTAGAAAAGGTACAAAAAAATATTAATCTCATGGGCAGAATGCAGGTAATAAGACAAGAACCTTTGTTCATTGCAGATATTGCTCATAATACCGAAGGCATACAAGCTGTTTTAGAGAGTTTATCTCACTTCAAAAGAATACATGCTATAATGGGCATATTACAAGATAAAGATATAGAAAACATGATACAGCAATTTCCTAAAAATACGGTTTTTTATATGATTACCGCAGATACTCCTCGTGCAATTTCAAATATAACATTGACAGAAATAGCCCAAAAACTAGGTTATACCGCGCAGGCATACTCTTTGGAAGAAGCTATTCTAAAAGCTTATACTAATTGTACAAGCAATGAAATGATATACGTAGGAGGAAGCAACTATACTGTCAGTATGGTGTTAAAAAAGTATCTCTAAACCTTGTATTTATCGCGTGGGAAGTGTTTTTGAGGGTTTGGAACTAGGAAAAAAACCTATGATGAACTTATACGTAGTACTGCTGTAAATAGCTCTTTTTCTTGGGTCTTTCTCCGGGTCGCAAGGTATATTCTGTTTTGGTATTTCAAACTCAAACATCAGGTATCTAACAGCATTATTATCCTCTGAGAAAATAAACGGCATATTTATCCGATGATACCTTATATCTTCTCTACGAGTATTACTTCTACCAGCATTCCTACCTATATATCTATAATCTCCCATACCAACTTTTTCATATATTTTAACATTATAGTCAATACTTGTAATAAAATCTATGGTGGAGGTATAATCAGGTATGTAGAGTGAACCATAATGCTGTGTTCTCAAAGCCGCAATAACCGTATTTTTTTGAATAGGCAAACTATCGCGTTTTTGAACAGCTTCGTTATGAGGCGTATATGTTATAACCCAGTAAGGCATGCGTATAACAGGTTTTCTGACCGCAAATTCTATATTCCCAATTTTTTCTTGATTTCCATTTTTATTTATTCCTATTATATTTACTATAAAAGATGTACAATTACAAGCAGGTACAACATTAGCAGATAATACTTTTTGTGCTTTTACACTATCATATACTTCTTTTACGTCAGTAAGTTCTCCATTACTCGCAGTTTCTAATGTATACTTAGGATAGTTTTTGTCCTTAGGTAAGACCACTTTTATTCGGTTTAAAGTTCCCGCAGTAAGGCTATCTCCATACTGACATAAGCCTACATAAACATGTACACAAATAAAATACAAAAAAATAACAAGTGTTTTGTTCATACTGCAAAAATATGAGTTTTTAGAATTACCAGTATTCGTATATTTACTCTTGTTTATAAGAAATATTTTTGTAAGGTTGGCTTGCCGCGTTCAGCCATTGATAAATTTGACTGTGCAGGGTTTTGTTCATTAAATTTTACCTATTTTTGTTGAGTTAATTATGATAGTAAGTGCTTCGGTTACGCCCCGTGCTAATCCTGAACATAATCAAGACGCAATGTGGCACAGTAAAGGTAAAGAATACAGCATTATGGCTGTGGCTGACGGTTTGGGTTCTTTTGATTATGCAAACCTTGCCGCACAATATGCATGCCAAGGAGTTGCTGAATATATCCATGATACACCTCATAAAACTATTTATTCGTTTGACATGTACAATATTTTTACGTATGCCCAGCAGTATCTTGTACAACAGGCAGAAAAATACCTAACAAAGCATAACATAAAACCTGCTCACAGCAACATATTTGGCACTACACTCATTGTTGCCGTAGAAACAGAAGAAGAATTTATATGCGGTTATTGTGGAAATGGGGGTATTTTTCATATCAGAGGCAATTTTGACCATTTTCAGGCTTCGCAGTATTTACCTTGGAATGCAGTTAATTATCTTAATCCGCATACGGTTCAGAACGAACAGGGTAAAGAAGCACTCTACAAACTGCTTTCTTTTTACAGTAATCCCGCTGAATACACTCCCACCATAATTCGTATTTCCAAAGACAATATCCTGTACGGTGATATACTCATGATTTGTACAGACGGCATATTTTCCAATGACCAGATTCAGATAGGCAAGGACAGTAAAAATAACCTTTGGATACAAGGAGAAGCTACAATGGCAACCCTCTATGAATTTCTCAAACCTATACCCCAGACTGAAAAAGCCTTGCAGGAAAAAATACAGCAGTATTTAGCACATCTACATGCCCAAAAGATGTTAGATGATGATGCTACCTTAGCAATTTGTGTTTCACAAACTACATTAGACTATTACCGTCAAAAATAACATGAAACATTACAGACTTATTTTGTGGATAAGCTTTTTGTTAGTTAGCATGTTATACATGGGTTGTTTTCGCATGACTGATGTACCCCGCGGAAAAACATTGCTCAAAACTGTGAACGTAAATTATGTAACCGATAAAAAATGGGTATCTGCTAATGAACTTCCCAGCAGCAGTGATTTACTTGCACTATCTGCTCAGCATACCCACAGCCAAATTGGTTTTGGCAAACTTATTTTACTCCGTCCTAATGTTATTTTGTACAAAATAGGTATAAAATTCCCTAATACAGAACGCCGTATTCCGAACTGGTTAGTTAATAAAGTTGGAGAAAAACCTATTATCTATGACCGTATGGCTAATGCCGCGCGTATTCCTTTAATGCAAAAATATCTTGCTCAACATGGCTTTTTCAGAGCAAAAGTATCTATTATAGACACTACCAAAAAAGGATTGCTCCCCAGAAAAATGACTAATTTAGTGTACAGAATAGAATTTAATCAGCCCACACGGTTAGAAAAAGTTGTTTATAGATGTAAAGATGAAGATGTAAATGCGTTTATTCAATCAGGGTTAGGTAAAGCGGAAATAAAAGCAGGAGACATTTACAATGAAGACAAAATTTCCGCAGAGAGAGATAGAATCTATAACGAACTCAAAAACAAAGGCTATTATTTTTATACAAAAAATGCGTTTTCTGTATGGGTAGATACTTTACATGTTTCCAAACCTTGTACGGCTATTTTATACATAGATATTCAAGATACCGAAGAGCGTTTAGCGCCCTACATGTATGATAGTGTTAAAGTATATATTAGGGATTACAAAGGTTCTTTGATTAACCATGAATTTCACCCTTCACGAAAACTGAGAAAAATTTTATCTAAAAACCCAGATACAACCATAGTCAATTTATACAAAAAATGGTATCCGTACCGAAAATATGCCGCAGATTTTCATAATTTAGATTATTTTGGTTTTGTTAGTGAAAGAGATACTATTGCGGCTATACGCATGCGTGTAAAACGTGACGCAGATTCAGTGCTGTCAGCTGTTTCACCTGCTTTTGCTAATTATTGGAAAAACACAGTGGATACCTTCTATACTCCCATACCCAAACAAGCAAGAAAAGAAATTATGGGCAGACTTCGTTTAGACGCTAGCAGTGTAGATGATGAAATGTATAAAACCCTATCCAAAAGAAAAATAAAAAGACTTAAAAAAGGTAAAACTATTATTGCAGACCCCCTTAATGCCACAGAAAGAGAAGCTATTATAAATTTATATTCATTTTGGTTATGGCAAAGAAGTTTTTTACACAAACATCATCTATTAAATCAAAAATATCCGCAGTGGCGCAACGAAGAACCTGCATCTATTGAAGCCAAAGCCGTTTTTATGGAAGGAACGCTCCGCCGTAATGTACCACTCTTCAAAAAAGAATATGACCGAAAAATGTTTCAGGATACTCTCCGCATAGATAACATGATTTTTATCGGACACAATCACCGAATAAAATTAGATTTGTTGCAGGAGAAAATCTCTTTTCCGTATAACCAACCCTATTCTATTGAGCAAAAAAATCTTATCCAAAACCGCTTGGACTTGCTTAATATCTTCCGTAGTGTAAAAATAAACTTTGAAAAATCCCGAACACCGCAGTACCTTAATGTCATAGTAGATTTAACCTTGCACCACAGAAACGAATACCAATATCGTCCTTATATCAACTCCCGAAATAGCAATAATGCCAATAATAGCAATGCCAACAACATAGATATAGGAAATGGTTTAATTTTTCGTAACCGAAATACTTTCAAACGGGCAGAGCGTTTAGAATTTAACATTAACTTTTATACAGCGCTCAACCGTGCCGCACAGCAAGACCCTTCCCGAAATCCTTTACGCAGTTCTAATTTAGAATTTTCTACACAAATGGTTATGCCACGTGTACTCGGCAAACATCTGATTGACCCCATTGTAAATACATTCAGAAAAAAAGAAAATCGCCATAATCTCTTTCTTAATCCTTATACTACGCTTAATACCAAACTGCTTTTTGAAAGCCGTCAAAACTATATACGTACGCGTGTTACGGGAATAATCAATTATGAATGGTTACACCATAGATTTGCAAGAAGTTCATTCTCGCCTATTATTATCAGTTATGTAAATCCCCGACTGTATTCTAATTTTTATACAGACCTAAATCAAGCCGCACAAAACCTTTACTCATCAGATAGTATCAGACAAGTCAATTACAAACAGCAGGTATTATTAGATTTTTCACCTACGGTTTTAACGGCTATGCGGTACACTTATACCTACAACAACTATACTTCGGGGGTAAATAGAAAAATATCTTATTTCTTTTCATGGAGTATAGAGTTAGGAAATAATCTTGCACATTGGATAGATTTTTATCAGCTAAAAAAAGACTCGTCCAAAACAGATTTACGCATTGCTAATAGATTATTTTTCAGTCAATACGTTAAAACTGCGATAGAATTTAGATGGTATATGCCGCTCTTGGAAAAAGTTATTTTTGCTATGCGTACCGCAGGAGGCTGGGCTACACCGTATAATCGTTCTTATTTTATTCCGTATGACCAAAGGTTTTTTCTTGGTGGTTCTAATTCTTTGAGAGGGTGGGCGCCCCGTACCGTAGGACCAGGCAGTGCAGGTACAGTAAATACTCCATTCATTGACCAAGGTGGTGAGATTATGATGGAAACTAATGTAGAAATTCGCAGAAAACTTTTTGAAGCAGGAGGCATTTTTTATGGAGGACTGTTTTTTGATATAGGTAACACTTGGTATAATCCTATAAACAAAGAAAAATCTCCTAATGCTGTAAAAAATGAAGCACTTTTTGATACACAGCGTTTCACAAAAGAACTTGCATCAGACATAGGTTTTGGCGTACGTATGGACTTTTCTTTTTTACTTATCCGTTTAGATTTGGCTTATCGCGTTACAGACCCCGCAGAACCTTTGGGAGAAAGATATGTACTGCAGAAACGGTTGTCGCAAACGTTTAGAAAAAAACCATCAGGAACAAACAGACAAACCTGGGGACCACAGTTTAACCTTGGATTAGGACTACCCTTTTAGGTTTTATGAAAGTTAAAAATTTTCTCTGATTTATCTTTTTAAGATAGTGATTAAACTCATTTATGATTTTTTGAATGTTAAAAAAAACAACTTTTTTTGTGTAAGATGTTCTATGTATGTGTTAAATTTGTATTGTGAAAAAATTGTATTCTTACTTATTCTATTTTCTTGCTTTTGTAGTTTCAGAATTTTCTTTTGCACAAGGTGGCGATAACTGTGCTGCGGCGTTAGCAAGCCCGATAACCATTCCCACAGTTTTAACAGGGCAAACCACAAGTGGATATACGAACACCTATTCAGGTATTGCAGGTTGTGCCGTAAGTACAGCTTATCAAAACGAACCTGACAGGCTGTATGCTTTTACTGCAACATGCAACGGAAATGTCAGTATCACTATGAATGTAACTGCCGCTTGCGGAGGATGGGTAAACTGGGGAGCTATTTTTTTATTCCAAAACTGCCCCAACACAGGTACATGTATCGCATCAGGAACGAGTAGTACGAATCCAGTAACGATTACAGCCGCAGTAATCGCTGGAAACACTTACTACATTTGGGTGGATAGCTACACCTGTGGGGCATCAGGTTGGATAAACTATGACCTTGATATAACATACACTACATCAAGTTTTACCTCTCCTACTTCGGATAATGGATACTGGATAAGCTATGCGTCAGGAGGTACGAATTACAATAGTTATGCCTCTGTTATCAGTATTCCCAATACTACTACGCTGGAAGTGTACGAAGCCGCAGGGTTTAACCCTTGTGATTATGTGATGATAGTACAAATGAAAGGCGCCTCTGTTAATCTAACCTCAACACCTTCATACGGCAGTATAACAAGTTTAAATGAAGCAGGAATGTATGAATTTAACCGTATTAAAAGCATCGTTCCCACAGCAAGTTGTACTTTTGAATTTTTGCTAGAAAACCCGCTCTCTTTGCCATTTAATCGGGATAATATCATTCAGGTAATACGTGTTCCTTATGTAACAGACCTTATTCTGAACACTACTTATACCGTACCACCGTTTGACGGTAGAAAAGGTGGCATAATGGTTTTATACGGGCAGAACTCTATTACTTTCAATAATGCGAATATTAATATACAAGGCAGAGGATACAGAGGAGGAAACAGCATAGGACCCGGTTGGACTTGTGGAAGCGTACCTATTCCTCCCCCTTATTTCCTGGCAGGACCTTCACAACTTCCTGCGGGGGCAAAAGGTGAAAGTTTTGCTTCTTTTCCTGCGGGACATGAACTAGCACGCGGGGCAATGGCAAGCGCGGGAGGTGCAGGACTTAATGTAAATGCAGGCGGTGCAGGCGGTAGCAATGGCGGTCTTGGTGGATTAGGTGGTGGAGATTGGATTTCTTGCAGTCCAAGAAATGATGGCTTAGGTGGTGGAATACCTGGTTATACCATAGCTGCAATGACAAACCGCATTTTTATGGGCGGTGGCGGTGGTAGCGGACACGCAGGCGATAATGTTGCTAACGGCGGTGACGGTGGCAGTGGTGGTGGTGCTGTATGGCTATTTACAAACAACTTAATTATAACTGGTACAAACAGTATTAACGCAATGGGTGCAAATGCTACAAATGTAAGCGGACAATGGGCAGGAGGTGGTGGTGGTGCAGGAGGTACAGTACAAATTACTTCTACCACAATAGCTGGAACAGGTACACTCAATATCAATACATCAGGTGGAAACGGCGGTAATGCCTGGTGGCCCAATGAACTCGGACCTGGCGGCGGAGGTGGTGGCGGAAGATTAATTCTTTCTTATCCAACTGTACCTGCACAAATTATCCATACAAGTACAGGTGGTGCTCCAGGTGTGCATTGTGGTTCTTGTACTTCCCCGTACTATAATACAGCGGGTTCCGCAGGCGTAGTTACTACAAATATGGCTATTCCTACACCCCCATTTCCTTTACCTTGTACTCCATTACCCACTCAAAATATAATTTTATCAGGTAAAACAGAGCAGAACAAACACATATTACAATGGCATACAAATAATTCCACCAATATAAAACACTTTGATATAGAAATTTCTGACGGTAACACTTCTTTTGAATACTTGACTACCGTACAAGCAAATCAAGGTTCTGTATATGAATATATCCATGTTCCCAATCATGAAAAACTTATGTACAGAATAAAACAAACAGATAAAGACGGTAAAGTTGAGTATTCTAATATAGTTACACTATACAGTGCAGAACTAACACCTTATTTAACTATGTCTGGTTCATTAGTCTCTATAAGAAATTATACACAACAAGTGGAAGTTTATACCATACAAGGACAATTATTAGCTCGCTATATGCAAAATCCGCAGTTTATTGATGTATCTCAATTTAATACCACAGCACCACTAATTGTAAGAATACAAAACAAACACTGGATAGTAAAACCATAGAACACAAAAATTTTCAATATAACAGTAAAAGGTCATTTCGGTACGCCCTAAAAGCTACTCAATGACCTATTTTTTTATTTAATCAACTCATAATAAAAAAGCAGGTTTAGCCTTGACTAAACCCGCAAAGAATAAGGTTATATTTGTTTAATTTAGTTTTTTAGAAATTCGCTCTTATCGCAAGATACAGATTTCTTCCTGGTGCGGATATACCTGATGCAAAATGTCTATAATGAGTATCCAGGATATTTTCTACTCCTGCTTGTAACATTACATATTTATGTATCTGGTATTGTGTGCGAATATTCAACGTAAACCATGCAGGCATACCTTGTGAAGTAGCATACTGTAAGTTATCTTCGCCGTTATTGCTGTAATCTCTTAACAATTTAGGTCCGTTAAACAGAGTAAAAAATTCTCCTTTGAAACGATTAAGACCGAGCTGAAAACCTACTCTACCATATACAGGAGGAATATGGTCAAGAGGGCGTTCTGTTTCTCCCGCTTTTTGCGGACGCACTCTACCATAAGTATATGTGACTGTTCCAAATACAGAGAATACTTTGGTGATATCTCCTGCTACGGTAAATGACCCCCCATACAGATAGGCTTTATTTTTATTTTGATTAGCTTGTACTTTGCTCATTACACCATCATAAAGAATAGAGTCTTGTCCATTAAATTTAAAGTCGTCTGTTACAATAGCATTATCAAAAATAGTGTAAAATGTTACCAAATTAAGTTTTAGCTTATCATTATCAAACGTTTTTTGAATACCAAACTCGGCATTGTAGGTATATTCAGGTTTTATGTTAGGATTAGGTACAATCACTAATCTCTGGGCAGAATTACTATCAAATACTTTACCTAAATCGTCTATATTAGGCGAACGAAAACCTGATGAAAATAGAGTAGAAACCCGTAATGAAGGAATAGGTTTGTATATTAAACCGATATTGCCTGTTAAAGCAGAGTTAGTTTGTGTTGCAGTTTTGAATGGAAACTTCATAACACTATCTTTATCATCAAATTTGGCATTCAAATCAATATAAGAAAAACGCAGCCCTGCATTAGTAACGAATTTGTCACTGATTTCCCAAGCATGCGTGCCATAGAGTGCCATAGTAGTAAGTGTAGAGCCTCCGTCAGGATAGCGTGTGCTTGCGGGGCTTTCTGTATTATTAGTGATATTTATTCTTTTAGCTTTGGACATAACAGTATTATGCGTACCTTCTATTCCATAACGGACTTCGTGTTTTTGTATTTTTTTCATTAAATCCGCATTGAGTGCAAAAACTTTTACATTTTCTATACGAGAAACTTTGTTATTGTTCTTAAATCTACGTGTATGTCGGCTTTCCTCTATATCCTGATAGGATAAAATAATTCGTGCTTGGTCATAAGCGACATTAGGATTAGATAAATTGAGCGTATAAGCTGTTAATAAGCGTTTTTGGGGTCCATAGTACCATTCTGCAAAATTAGGATCACCATTGCTTTTTATTTCAGACAAACGGTCATAACGAGGTACATCGGTAGAATTAGAATACTGAACATTGAGTAAGTGCGAAATAGTACTATTTTGCTCAAAACGAATTTTTTGTGTCAAATCATATTGTTTGTAAGCCGAACCAATCTGAATATTAAAATCATCATTTTTGAGCGTAGTATCTCTACCATCTATGCGTGTTTGATAGATTTTGCGTTTGCCCCAATCTCCATGAAAAGGATTTCGGATATTGCCCATACGTAAATCCCCGAAGTCAGAGAAAGTGAAGCTGGTCAGAGATGCAAATTTTTTAAAGCCAAGATTTAGGTCTAAATGTCCTGTTTTTTCTTGATTAGCGGTAGAATACCGCGTAAAAGCATTACCTTTTATTAGCATTTTATCATCAGGGCTTAATGTAGGCTTGCGAGAATAAAAGTGCATTACTCCCCCAAGAGCATCACTACCATACACTACTGAACCTGGTCCAAATACTACTTCCACACGGTCTAACATATTTTGGTCTATGGTAATGATATTCTGTAAGTGTCCTGAACGATAAATAGCATTGTTCATACGAATACCATCTACAACTAATAACACTCTACTGGCTTCAAAACCGCGTAAAACAGGACTGCTCCCGCCTTGTTGACTTTTTTGAACAAATATGCCACCCGTTTGCATCAGTAAGTCGCCTGTATTTTGACTATTAGCGGTTCGGATTATTTCATCACTAATAACCGTAATTTGTTGAGCTACATCAGTTTTTTTCTCTTCAAATTTACTTGCAGAGATAACTATTTCATTCAAATCCATAGTAGATTGAGTGAGTTTTACTTCATTATTGAGTTCTTTTATGCTTTGTAAAGAGAGTGTTACAGTTCGGTATCCTGCAAGAATAAACATTATATCCCCATTACCAAGTGAAGTTATATCTGCTTGTCCTTTGGGATTTGTAGTAATAATAGTCGTTTTCTCTGTATTAGTAACGACTACACCTTCTAGTGCGCGTAAAGTCTGCGCATCTTTTACTGTTACGATAGTTTGTGCATACGCGCATATAGCGACAAAGCACAATAGGAATAAGAAATATGCTTTTTTCATAAATTTTTTAGGATTTTTAAGTTTGTTTTGTAATCAATGCTTTTTACATGCCTAAAGTTTACAAGAGGGCATGCTTGTCAGAATAAGTAATAATTTAGATTACCTTTTGAGATGCTTATGCAAGTCGGTTCTTATGCTGATTATTAAGTAAAATCAGTATTAACAAAAAAATTTAGGAGGAGGAGAAATTAAAGGCAAACTTAAATCTTGTATTTTGTATTCAAAAGAGTAGTAACTATATGAACTGCTGAACGTAATAAAAGAGTATATTATTCCATTTATACAGTACTCTTTCCCTTCAAATTTTGGATTGATTTTACTTTTTTCTGATTTTTCTTGGCTATTCTGTATAGTTTCAGAGAGGTTTTTTCGCAGTTTATGTTCTTTTTTATCTAAGTAAGCTGTGAGATATAAAAGTCCTTCACTTTGGGATATGCTCACAATATCGTACCATTCGTTTTGCCAAATAAACTCTTTTTGATTGATACGAATAAAGTTTTTATCTTGAGTAGAGATAACAAGCTGTTTAATATGTTTTGGATTTTTGTGACTCACTTTACGTTGGATAGTTTGATGGTGTATACTTAATTGTAGTAAAGCTATGGCTGTATGGATAAAAATATAAAATATCCATACAGATAAAGTGAAATAGGCTATGATTTTTGAGTAATCAAACATCTAAGTGCAAATATAAAAGATTTTATTTTAAAGTCCTAAACAGGGCTATAATGTGCGGTTTATACTTTTTTTAATACTTTTTTTATCTCTTGAATTTTTTTATTGCATGCTTCAATCTGTTTTTTTAACTGTTGTATTGAAGCATTTTCTATATTTACTTTTTCCTTTATCTCTTTTTTAGATGGCTCTTCTGCTTCTTTTAGAGGTGTTTTGGTTTCTTTTTCCACTCGCTGTCTTATACCCTTCATATAGAATACAAAAAAAGAAAACAAGAGAGAGACAAAAGCTACACCTATAATACCCCAGGTTAGACCATCAAAATTTTTGAAGTAACTATGTTTTTTACTACTTTCCTCATTTTTTTGTTCTTCCTGGCTATCAGAATTTCTCTGTTGTAATATGTTTCTAATTTCATGCTCAAAATTTTTTTCAATTTTATATTTGTATTTTATTAGATTATCATACCTATCATTTTTGTTAAAGTTGTCTATATCAATAACTTTGCTGTCATCCCAATTTAGAGTAAATATTTGAACATAGTCTTTTATAGTACGTATTTTTTGTATATCTTTTGCTTCATAATCTATGGCTTTTGCAAATCTCTTAATTTGATATTCAGCTATTTCATCATTCTTTGCTAAACTTTCCATTCGTACCTTCCAGTATTGAGTAGCTTTTTTTAAGGCATCAGGATTAGGATAATCATTCACATCTTGAGCTAATATAAACTCAATAGAAGAGAAAAAAAGGATTATACAAATAGATGTTAATGTTCTAAATAAAAGGTTAGGCAAAGAAATATTATGCATAGCATTGAACTTACATAAAGACTTATTTTTGGTTACAAAGTTATGGGTTTTATTGATTTTTTAATTCACCTTTAATCTATCAAAATTTTTTTACTTTTTGGTATTTTAGCTATTTCACTATTTTTTATCATTGAAAAACTCATTGTAGCTAATATAAGGTGTAAGATATACTATAATTTTTTGGTCATCTTCAGGTCGTGTATAGCTGTTTAATCTTCCCCAACCACGTTTATCTTCTCCACTTCCAACGATTTGAATTTTGCAGGTAAGTTCTCTATTGTGCCTGTCAATTTTTTCCCTCAAATCATAATTATCATACCAAATTTTGTACACTTCTAATGCTCTATTGTAGCTTAATTGATCATTAAGCTTATAACCATCTTTAGATGCCATACCTTCAATAATAAGCATATATTGAGAGTTTTTATATTTCGTAGTTAATTTTTGTATCATATTGAATAGTTTATTGCCTACGGATAGCAAATATCCTATATCATCAGAGTTTTTTATGCGATGGTCAGCGTAACCGAATTTAATTTGTCTTTTGAGTTCAAAACGTCTATACTTATTGTTATATTTTAGTTCCCTTGAACTCTCTAATTCTTTCATATCATTTTCTATGTTTCTCATAATGCTATCCCTATATTCAACTTGCTTTTTTCTTTGATTAATCTCTTTTATTTTTTTTTGGTTATTGATATAAAAGATAACAAACAGCACTAATGAAATAAAAAACATGCTCGTCATAAAGTCGGAATAACCAATCCAAAAAGTATGTTCATGCTTAGTTGACTTTATCATATTTTTATCTAAAAAGAACTCAATGTTAATTATGATTTATATTATTTTTATCATTATCGTTATTATCATCCATAGAATATTTACTTAACATAGTTTTTATTTTTTTATTGGATATTGGAAGTAATGTTTTAGCTTTTTCAATTTGGACTTCATTTTGTAAAAGTAGTAATTCTTTTATTTTTATGATTTCTTCTAATTGCATAATTAGTTGTTTATTCAGTAGAATTTGAGTTTCACTAATAGGTTCTAAATATTGTAGGTTCTGTATAGAATAAGCAGAGTGTTCTTTTTTCAAGAAATTTGTCATTTCTGCTTCCTCTTCTTTTAGAACTTGTAATCTTCTTTCAATAAACTCAGACATTTTCTTAAACTCTTTCTCTACGTTTTGTAGAGTTTCAGGTATGATATTATTAAGTTTATTAAGCGTTTCTACCATTTCTTGTTTGGTATTAGATACGTCTTGTTGATATTTAGAGCTTATTTCTTGATATATCGCTATAACTTGACTATAAGTTTTCTCGTATTCCGCGCTTAGATTATTCATAAATTTTGTAAAAGTTTCATTTGACACCCTCATCATAACTTTATGAGTGTTTGACAGTTCTTCAATTTCTTTCAATTGTGTATTTATGAATTCTATAATACCTTCTACAGCGACTATTCTTTTATCTAGATGATTAGCTATTTCATGGATTCTACCAGTTGATATCAAAGTTTTATCTAATACCTCTACTATACGACTTGTTGTTTTAAGCATATCATTTAGATTATCTATGTATGCTGTGAATTTGTCAAATTTTTCAAGAGCAAGTGTGAGTTTAGACATTATGTTGAGATTAGCCTGTGTAATATCACTGATTTTAGTATTATTGATAGTATTGATGAGTTCAGCTTGTTTTTCTATCGTTGAGTAGGTTTTGTCTACAACTTTATTGATATTATCACTACTTTTTTGAAAATAATCAGCGTTTTTATTTGCTACTTCAAAAAATCTTTTTGTGTTTTGGTCAAATTCACTATTAAACTGTAATAAGCTACGTTGTAGTTGTGTAAATGTATCTGTCATGCTTTCATTGATTACAGGCATAATTTCTATTTGAAGCAGTGAAACAAGGTCATTTTTATTTTTTTCTTGTGTATGAATAGCTTTTGGTAAAAGCATATAAGCTAATATAGTGGTAAACACTAAACCTAACCCACTTGTAAACATGGTATATCCGACCTCTTGAAGAAATCTCTGAACATTATCTTCAACTAAGAATTGAACAAGTTCGCCATATATAAAGCTAACAACAATGCATGTTATTGTACCTATCAAACCTAGGTATAATGGAGCATAAATGTAAGTATATGCTTCTTCTCGTAATTCGTTTAATTTTCTTTCAATTAAACTATTTATAATGTTAAACTCTGCTATGGAGTTATGATTACGTACTAAGTAGATATTTATGTCATTTATGAGTTTTTGAAAGTATTCTGAACTTTCGTGCTGTTGCTCGAGCAAATGTATCTCTACTGTATCCAGTAAATCTTTATTGCTATGAGCAACTTCTTGATACTGGTTTATGTTAGTGATAATGTCAGGAATCTTATCGTGTACAAGGTCTATCTTCAAAACTATGTATTTTTTTATGAGTATATTATCACTATCAGGAATAAAGTTTTTGAGTTTTATTATTGAGTTATTAGAGATTAGTAAAGCTATAAGTTGAAAAATACAAATGAAAATTATTATGTAAGTTATCATGATTTTTTTTCATTAAAATAAAGTGTTATTTTTTTAGTTACAATCCATTTATCATCTTGTAATTGTACTTCGCCTTCCTCAGCATGAGATAGCTTGTTGGTATCATACTCTTTCCATCCGTATTTTTGGACTAAATTATTCATGAGTGTTTTATCATGAAAGGTAATAATAGTGTTTATATTATCACGGTATAAGCTAAGAGTGCCTTTCTTACCATCTTTTGTAAATATAACATAGCAGGTGTCTTCATCAGCAGATAGCTTATGATTTTTATGGTTTATACCTTCTTGATCAATGCTTGGAATACCATAATAATAAAAAGTACTATCATTGCTTGGCTTTTTTTCTTGTATGCTAACTTGTTTTGATATTTCTATTTGATTTTCCTCTGTTTTTTTCATGTTTTCAAGTCTTTCTAGTTTCTTTTGTATATTTTGTATATCTTGTAAGATTTTGTTTTCCGACTCTTGTTGCGGGGGTATTTTTTGAATATTATCATAACTTGCATTTTTTTGACTTTTTTGCCGTTTAACTTGTATGTAAGCAAGTAAAGAAAAAACAAGTGCAGTAATAGCTATGCCTATGGTTAAGTAGAATAATAGGTTTGTGGAGAGTGTAGATTTTTCATTCTTTTTTTTATTCTCTGTTTTGGTCTCATCAGTTTTATTTTGTTCAACTTTTATATCTTCTGATTTATTATCAACTTTTTCCTTTTTTAGTATTTTGTTAATTGTATCTTTGAGTTCATTGAGTTCATTGGTAATTTTATTTTTGTAGTCTTTTAGACTTTTGTAGTTATTGTTGAATTTATCCGCATCTTTGATTTTATTTTTATCCCAGTCTAGTGTAAATATTGCAACATATTCTTTTATGGGGCGTATTTCATTTTCTGGTTTTGTTTCTTCTTCTCGTTTTTTTGCTAATTGACCAATCTCTTTTTTAAGATTTTCATCATTTTTTACTAAGTTATTCATGTGTTCTTTCCAGTATTCTGTAGCTTTTTTCAGTGCTTCGGGGGTAGGGCAATCATCAGATTTTTCCTGTGCAAAAACATTGGTTGACAGGATAAGGAAAGATACTACTCCAGCACACAATAAGACTCTATATAAGAATAAACGCATCATAAGCAATATTAAATTGAATTTTACTTTAATTTAAGGTTTGAGTTTAGTTATTTTTATCTACGCGGTATCTATGATTAAGCCAATCTTGGATAATTCCCACGGGTATGTAGAAAAAGGCACTCTCGTCCATAAATTTATTTTCATCTAGCTCTTCTATTTTGCTTCTATAGTCATATCCAGTACTTATGAAGTCTCCGTAATATGGAATATTCTCTTTTATAGCATTCATGAAGCGTGCTACAATTGATTGATTGATACCAAATAAATCTTGAAAATCAAGTTTTTGATGTAATGCCTCAAAAAAAGCATGGTATTTTTCCATTACCTTAATATATTCTTCAACAATTCCCTCTTCTTTGAACTCTTTCCATTGTAAAACTTCCTTACTCTCTATACCTGAGTAAGATTTTTTAATATCTTTTATGTCAGGTAGTTCTTCATCTTCAATATAAAGCCCTCCTTTAGCTGTAATTTCCTTGGGTATCTCGTTTTCTAGTATAACTTTGATAGGGTCCTTACTTTCTGGGTAAAAGTGCCTAAATATCTCAGATACATATTTTTCTCTAATTGTAGAAGATGAGGTCAGAATATTGAATGATTTAGAACCTGTACCACTGAAAAATATCTCAGAAGGAGGATTTATAGCATTAAATTTAATTAGGTCTGCAATATGATAGATAATGTTAGTATAGTAGTATAAAAGAATAATTTTGAATTCAGGATCGTTTTTTAAGAGTTCTGAATAATTGAATTCAGAGTCTTGGTTTTGTTTCTCTAAGGCGAATAATAAATTATTGAACTCAGTGCAATTATTTTCAGTTCTCTTAATGATTTCCAGATATTCTTTTGAAATTTTTTTATCTAACTCAGTAGAATAGTATTTTGTTAAGAGATTGGAATTAGGTTTAGTATTATATCCAGAACCGAATATTATATTTCCTGCAAAATGAAAAGATGAGAAAAGAATAGGTTGGTTACCTTTGAACACATTTATGTCTGTAGTTCCCCCACCAATATCCACAGATACAGCAGGCTTTATAGAGCCGCTTTTTATCTTATTAGTATATTTGTAAAAATAAAAAGGTGCAAAGGACTCGGGAATACTTTTGCTTACAACCTCTTTCGAGAGGTGTCTTTTTATTGATTTGCTCCATATTTCTTCTAATTCTGTTCTTTGGTTCATTGTCATAACAGAAGGATAAAACCATATAATGTTAATACGGTCAGGTGAGTAATTTTTCTTAACTGCTATGGATTTGATGTGAATTACAATCTCTTCTATGAATTTTTCTCTGTATTGTTTATTTTCTATGTTGTTATCTAGCCATTTTAGATTAGTTTTGTATCCTTCGCCGCCATATTTATGTTTTTGAGTATGGTACATCCATGCAATATTAAAACCTGATAGTGCTTGCATTTGTTTGCTTTCTGTAATTGCAGGACTTTTTTGTATAACTGTTCTTGCAGGAAAGTGATATTCTTTTGTCTCTTTGGACTGGTTAGATAAAAAGAAGTGTAAATTTTGTGCAAGGTACTGGTCAGATAGTTCAAGTTTATCAGAGAAATCTTTAGCCATAAGAATTAAGCTACATTCTACAATTTCTTGGTAGGTAAGAGATTTAATATTAGCATTTTTACCTTCTTTGTATTCAATATGTGTGTTAGTTGTGCCGAAGTCTACGGAAAAATAGATTTTTTCCTCACCTCCCTCTGCACTGCGCCATTTAGGAATAACAATCCCACTGGCATTATTTTCTATTAAATGTATTTTTACATAATCAAAGTCTTTTTCATGATTAAGAATATAATAAGTAATGCCCGCAAATTGATTTTCTGATTTACCTTTCTCTGTATGACATATTTCATATATTGGTTCTACGGTTTCTGTTGTTTCTTTGTAGAAGTAAGCCTTTATTTTTTGTCTATAGCGTTTATCTGCATCTATAAGTTGTACTCTATATTCTCCATTAGAAAGCTTAAATCCAGGGTAAATAGCAAGATTGACTTTTACAGATATAATAGCACCTTTATTTTCTTTTTCAGAAATATTTGGTTCTATATCTTTATGATAAGTTCGCATATAAGCAATAATTTTATCTTTCTGAATAGGAATCTTTAAATGAACTTCCACGGATTCTCCCACTCCTTCTTTTATTTCAAACATTTTTTTATCATTTTTTAGCGTTCTGTTAAGGTCGTCAATGGTAAAGTATTCGAAGAATGTAGATTTGAGGGGTATTAAATAACTTACCTTATTATCAGATGATTTAGATACAAGATTGCCGTCTAAATAACTTTCTTTGTTAATCGGGTAGGGTAAGGAAATAAGATAAGGTTCCAAAAAATCGTCTATCGTAAGATAAGGATAGAGGTGTGTTGTACCTGGTAATATTCTTTTCGATGTATCTGAAATGGGCGCCTTATAGGGTACAGTTATTTTTTCAGGGTCCCATACATCTTCTACGTACATCAAAGAATCATTAAATCTTTCAACAGGCAAAACAAGTGGCAGTTTAGTTTTTGTAACATCTACTTTTCTGCTAGGTTGTATTATAAAATCGCTATTCCTTATTTTACTGTCTTGACTTTCTATTCTTTGTTTAGGCAAATATACATCTTTAATAGGTTTTACATAATCATTTTCATTCTCACCACATAGATAGTCAAATAAATCACCAAAACTATTTTCGTTATAATCGTAGATTTCACTATATAGGTTGTTATTAAAGTTTTTTATTTTTTCCTCTAAACATCTTTCTAAGTAATTCCACAGTAGCCTTGTAGAGCCTAATTCATGTAGTATTCTATATTTTTTGTATAGAGCATAAAAAGATTTGATAAATTGTTCTTCGCGCTCGTAAATTTGACAATAATCATCATCAAATAAGGTATCCTTACCAAAAGATATATCACGTAAACCTTGTTTTTGCAGATTATTAGGTGAAGGAAAGAATAAAGTTGCTGGTGAGGTACCACCTACAATAACATTGTCTATTTTAAGAATGTACAAGTCTTCTAACAAGTGAAAATTATAGGCTTTTTCATCTTGTGTTAAGTATAATTCAAGGGTCTTGGCAATTAGATAATGTTCTTTTGAGGCTTTTTTTAATCTTTCCATCTCTGTTTTTCTATTCCATCTGATAATCTTAACCTTATGCTTATTAGATAGAAAGTCTTTGTTAAAAAAGGCTTGAGCAACATCTAGCATATCAGATATTGTCTTGTGGTATATAGTTTTACCATCTATGGGGAACCTTTTATCCTTAAACTTATTGAGTGCATCTACAACAATAGCCATGTTAGCAAAAGGTGAAGGAATAGAAGTAATTTTGTATAAGCTAGAACCTCCTGACGGGTCCTTTATGTCATTTATTTCACTAGGTGTGTAACAATTAGGACTTTCTGTCCATCCTTCAATATTTTCAGTTCCTTTTTCAGTAATTCTAAATATGATTTTGTTCATAGTAGTAGGTATTATTTTTATCCTTTGTAATCTAATTGTTTATCTTGTATAATTTGCGCAGTAGCTCTATACATTAGCGAAATCAAACGTTTGAAGTTAGATATGTCTTTTGAAAGTTCTTTTGACGACTTATTTAAGATATCATCAAAAGACTCGTAGTCTTTCATTCGTCTAAAAGAAAACAAACTAGAGCTTTTATGTGGAGTTATAGATTCTATTGATGAGAAAACTTCTTCTTTATTCTCTTCATCAATTTTGAAAGGTTTGAAAGCAACATGGTTCTCTGCCATTTCCCTTAAATATTGATAATAAAGTTCTATGAATTCTTTCATGTCTTGGTATACAGGGTCGTTTGTGTTTATTTTTGTTTCGTCGAACCAAGGTGATTTTTTGTTAGATATTTTAGGTAATCTATCTGTAAAATAGCGTGTCATTAAGAAAAATTGTATGAGTTCATTTTGTATTTTTTTTCTGTCTTTATGGGATAAACAAGTAAGAGTTAAATATGGTGTAGAAGTGCTATATGAGGCTGTACTATATTCTTTTTTACTCACTTCTTCATTTGTTGTAAAATCTGTATCCATAAAATCAAAGATAGATAAGGCACTAGCAAACTCTATAAAATGAGCTTTATTTTCTTGTGTTCTTCCACCTTCTGAATTTTCATAGGTAGCACCGTTAGTATATCCTATGTAATAAATAGAGTTGAGTTGTTTGGTATGAATTATATTATTGTAGTAGTATTCAAGTGCAGATTTTGTTTTAGAAATAAAGGTGTTACTATTTATTTTACTACTTTCTGTATTTTCTAGGTTAAAATAAGGAAGCACACTAATAGCACCGATAACAGCATCTTTAATATAGTTATGATTAGGTATTTTTTCATCTGGATTACGAAGGTTTTTCAATAATGTAGGAAATCCTGACGCACCTGTACCTCCAAAAATAGAACTTATAATAAATATGCGGTCACTTGAATTGAAAGAGCTAGCAAATAATTTAAAGTATTCCGCGTCAGAAAATTGATTAAGTACTATGCTTCCTATATTAGGGTTGCCTTTAAAGCCTACTTCAAGATTAGTTTCTAAATTATCTTCTGAAAATAGCAAGCGAAGTAATGCTTGCGAACTTTCGGTCATTGTATTAAGATTGAGAAAATCTTTGAGGTTTTTATTTTGTATGTCCTGTATCGTTTGGTGGAAACTGTTTTCTTCTATTGTAATAAGAGTTTTTAATCCATCTATATCGCCAGCAAAAGTTTGTATATTTTTTAATTTAAGCCTAAAAAAATTATTATCAGTGTGTTCTACATTATTTCGTATTCTATTGTAAAGTTTAATGAGTCTTATTGTTTTATTTAAATCTCCGTTACTGTTATCAGGGTCAATAATGATAGGAATAATTGTATCAGAGTCATTTGAGTCAAATTTTACGCCTGCGGCAGCTAAAAATACAAGATGCTTAATTACTCTGGCTCCTGTACCTCCAATGCCAAATAAAAATAACTTTGCCATATTTGTAGTAATTTGAGGTTATATTGAATTAAAAAGGTATTTTTCTATGATTGTTGCTAACAGATTTGAATAACAATGCAAATATGAAGTATAAAATCAAATAGTAAAAAAGAACTGTAAATGCAAAGCCCCATGTGTCTCCATTTGTTATTTGCAGTTCTTTGCAATACATTTTATTAGTAATATCACTGCTTACCTTTAGAAAAGACCATAAGAAAGGCAACAAACCAGTTACAATTCCAACCATAGACCATTTACCTATACTAGTATACCTAGGCATATCTAATCCTTTGTAGTACAAAAAACTAGCTAAAAAAGAAACAAAAAGTATAACGAGTCCAATAGTATTGTAGAATGCGCCTGCGTCATAGGCTTTACATCTCATGTTAAAACCACGAAGATGCTCTCCTAAATCCTTACTATATAGGGACATTAACTCAAATATTGTTGCAAAAAGGTCTGTCATATGCTTAATCAATAATAGTTAGTTTAAATAAAGTTTGCATGTTCCTGTTATTTTTTGCTAAATTATATATTAGTTCATAAAGTCCAAAAGTTTTTGTTTTTTCTTTTTCTAAATCATTGATATTAACAGAGTTATTTTCTATCCATTTTGGAAGTTCATTTATTTTAATACTAACTGTGAGATTGGTAGGAATAGGTTCTTCGCTCGTTATGATAAAATAATACTTATGCTTTTCGTTTTCTTTTTCTAACCGAATTTCTTTAATTGTATATTTTGGTTCAGACAACTGGTAATTTTTTTGGTTAGATAAATAAGACTCACCATACAACACTTCAAGATTTTCCATTCCTAAGACTTCCAGAGTAAATTTTATTTGAGTAGGTTTTTTTATCTTTATTTTATTTTTCTCTTTTTTTTCTATCTCTACACCTTGAATATTATTTCTTCCTTGAAGTATTCTTGTATTTATAGATAAATCATTTATGCTACTGATAGAAATAAATTCTCCTATGCTCTCTTGATGTAAAAAATTCATTTTTTTAAGTTTTATTATTTGTTCAGGTTGTCCAATAAATAGCATATAAAAAGGACGTTGTATATTACTTAACTGTGTTTTTTGATTATTACTATACCAAAAGTATCCATTAAAATCTACATTATAGCCAACAAGATAAAAACTTTTATTCTTTATATCTATTCCTTTAAGAAATTCTAATACGTTTTTGGAGTTATCTTTATGGTTAGAGGTTATGAGGTCAGACGCTAGAACAACAACATTCTCTTTATCTGCTTTTTCAGCAATCTTGGGAATAAGCTTGTGAAATAAAGAACTTAATCCATTAGACTGTTTCAGTTCATCAGACAATTTGTCTTCTATGTATTCACTCAATTGACTTTTATTGTTAAAACTATGTTGTTGAATACATTCTCCTTCAGAATTTAGTAAGCATATAAAAGTTTTATTTTTTTCAATAAGTTTAGTTACCTTATCAACTAAAATTCCATTCATGGATTTAGACATGTCCATTTTTTCTTTCTTAATATAACCTTTGGTAAGGTCGCTACCGTCAATATAGATGTGATAATTTGTATTGATAGTTTCCCATAAGATTGTACAACCACATTCCGATTTAAGGTATTTAATAAACTCAACGCTATCTATCTCACCTGCTTTCTGACCTTGCCAAGGCTCATTAGTTATTTTCTTATTTTTGCTGAATACCTTTTTGAACTCTTCATAATCTTGTATGGTTACTTGTTTATTATCACAGATGTTTTCAAGATTGCTATTCCATTTATTGCTATCTCCTCTCTGGCATGACACAGCTAGTAGTGACACAGCAACCCATAAATAGTGTTTGAAAGACGCTATTATTTTCATGTTTGTTGTTATAGAAGAAAAAATTTTTGTAAAATTATATCAAAATAATCTAACATCAAAACAATCTAATTACATTATTTTGATAATCTATTTCTACTCTTCCAAATCTAGATAGAGCACTCTGTCCGAGTAGTAATGGGGCACGCGCATTCTTAATTACAATTGCGTCTACATCACGTAGAATTTTATTTCCTACTTCTACTTGTCTTAATGTTATTTTTTTTGCGGTCAATGTATTTCCTGAAGCATCTTTATAGGTAACTTGCTCTTTTATATCACTTTGCTTAATACGCCTTTTTTTTGTCAATAACTGAAACTCTAACTCTGATATAGAAATATCTGACGCACCTGTATCAAAGACAAAATCTAATTCTAATCCATTTATCCGTATAGGAATTTCATAAACTCCACTTTCTGTCTTGAACATAGGTATCTCAACATATTCATTATTGTTCTGATCACGTTTTACAAGAACTTTTCTTCGTGTTTTTTTCTCCTCGTCATTATTATCATTCTCTTCTGTGTCATCATCTTTTTCAATGATTACTTTGTTTAGTTCTTTTTCCTTTTTTATTTTTATATCATCATTATTTTCTTCTGCTTCCTGATGCTCTAACCGCCTTCCGGATTTGCTACAACCCGCAGAAACAAATACTAAAAAGTAAGAAACTAATACAAGTAGTTGTAATAAAAAAATTACCTTTTTCATAAGATACATTATTTTCTGCAAAGCTAAAAAATATTGATATATTTTTGTTTACTGATGTTATATTTTTAACTCAAAGAACACAAAAAATATCGTATTACAAGTGCTATACTAACAAAAATACTTTTTTGTTAGTTGATAACCAGTTATTAGAATAGTATATCTTTGCGCTTTATGGAACGATATTTTTCTAATTTTTTGCACTTATACATTATTCGGCATGCAGAAACAGATTTGAATAAAAATGGAATCATTCAGGGAGGAGGTATAGATAGCGACATTAACGAACATGGTATATGGCAAGCCGAGCAGTTCTATCAACATTACAAACATATATCTTTTGATGCTGTGTATTGCTCTACTTTGAAAAGAACTCAACAGACTGTACAAAAATTTATAACAAATGCACCCTGGGTAGAGTTTTTACCTGAACTTAATGAAATTTCATGGGGAAAATTAGAAGGTCAACTTGCTACACAAGAACAAAAAGAAATATACAAAAATCTTATTCACGAGTGGCAACAAGGAAATGTACATGCTAAAATAGAAGATGGAGAGAGTGCTTTATCCGTACAAAACAGATTGAGAAAGGCGTTGAAAAAAATACATTACAACCATGCCAAAGGAAATATTCTCATTTGTACGCATGGACGAGCTTTACGTATTTTACTCTGTACTGTATTTAATTACGATTTAGGTAAAATGGACTTGTTTTTTAGTCATGCGAATACTTGTGTTAATCACGTCATTTATACAGGTAACGCATATATATGTATGAGCATCAACGATACTAAACATCTACAAACAAGTCCTATTGTTGAATAAAAAACCCTTAAAGTATTTAAGTTTTGTATAACTTTGCACGCAGAATGCTATCGTTTTCTTCACAAACAAACTTTTATCAAGGTAAAGTAAGAGATATTTATACTATAAAAGATGAGTATCTAGTGATTGTGGCAAGCAATCGTATATCTGCCTTTGACCATATTTTACGACAGGAAATTCCTTACAAAGGACAGGTACTTAACCAAACGGCGGCCTATTTTTTAGAAAAAACAAAAGACATAGTACCTAATCATTATTTAGGTAGTCCTGCACCGAATGTTACAATAGGAGTTCGCTGTACTCCATTTCCGATTGAGATTGTAGTAAGAGGATATTTAGTAGGACATGCATGGAGGGAATATAAAGCAGGTAAAAGGACTTTATCAGGAGTAGTTTTACCCGAAGGTATGCGTCAGAATGATAAATTTCCTGAACCTATTATCACGCCTACTACAAAATCTACGATTGGACACGATATTGATATTAGTGTAGAAGAAATCTTAAAATCAGGTTTAGTAGAAGATTTTGAATGGTATCAAATTCAGGATTATGCTTTGAAGTTATTTGAAAAAGGTACACAAATGGCAAAAGAAAGAGGCTTAATCTTGGTAGATACAAAATATGAATTTGGAACAGATAAAAATGGAAATATCTTACTCATAGATGAAGTACACACTCCTGATTCTTCTCGTTATTTTATGGCAGAGAGTTATTATGAAAGACAAGAACAAGGTTTAGCCCAAATTCAACTTTCTAAAGAATTTGTGCGTGAATGGCTAATCAAACATAATTTTCAGGGATTAGAAGGACAAATTTTACCTGATTTGCCCCCTGATTTTGTACAAGAAGTAAGTAAAAAATATATTGATTTGTATGAAAAAGTTACAGGAAGCACTTTTATTCCTGCTGATTATTCAAAAGAACAGACACAAAATTTAGTACAAGAATTTTTAGCTACTTTAATATCATGATAGAACAAGTAAAGAACAAAGTAAAGATTTATTATCAAAAATGGCGGAGTTTTCAGGAAAAAAAACCTGTACTGGCTGCGGTTATTATACATGGTGGGGGAGTGATTTTAGGTAGTTTTGTAGTATTATGGTCTATATTTAATGTTTTAATGCCCATTTACACGCGTCATGGTAAAAGTAAAGAAATTCCAAATGTGGTAAAAAAGAAGTTTCATGAAGCTGTTGAAGAATTAGAAAACAAAGGACTTACAGTGCGTTTAGATTCTGTATATGATGAAAAACGCCCCCCACTTATTGTATTAGACCAGTACCCAAAAGGAGGATACACCTACAAAAAGCGTAATCGTGAAGTAATTATTACCTACAATATGAGCAAACCGCCATTAGTAGAACTTCCTGACCTGAAAGGTAAATCATTAGATATTGTCAAAGAACAAATGAAAAGCCTTAAAATCAACATTGGAAATATTTCTTATATTCCGTATCCCTACAATGTGTTTGTTGAGTACCAATATAAAGGTAAATCTCTCGCAGCAGGTAAAAAAATACAACAAGGTGAAACAATAGACATCGTGATGGGCAGTGGTCAATGCAATAAAATGCTTACACCTATATTTACAGGATTAAGTTTAAAGGAAGCTATTCGTAAAGCCGAACAGTACGGATTAGAGTACGAAGTAGACTCTACTAAGTATATCCAATATGCTATACCAGGCAAAATACATAGTCAATCACCAGGCATAAGAGATTCTGTCTGTAAAGGGGACAGAGTGATACTTGTACTGACAAGTTATAAGAAAAAGAAAAAATAAGATTAAGTTACAGAGTTATGATACGTTCAGCCAATTGGATAAATGCAAAGTATGGCATTTTTGTAGGCATTATTGTAATATACATACTGGGCATGTTTGTAGATGTAATGGATACAGATGCGGCGCAGTATGCGTCTATTGCAAGAGAAATGATAGAAACAGGTAATTATCTTCATTTTAAGCACAGGTATGCAGATTATTTAGATAAACCACCTTTACTCTTTTGGCTGTCCGCAATAAGTATGAAAATATTGGGTATCAATAATTTTGCCTATAAACTACCGTCTGTATTAGTAGGTTTATTGTGTATTTATTCTGTATATCGTTTAATGAAAGTATGGTATAATGACGAAGTAGCCTATTGGTCCGCATTGATATTAGCAAGTAGTCAAACATTTTTTCTTATTCACAATGATATTCGGACAGATACTTTACAAATAGGTTTTACATTGTTTTCACTTTGGCAGTTGGTGGAAATAGAACGAACTAAAAAATGGAAATACATTATAGGAGCAGGCATAGGTATAGGTTTTGGCATGTTAGCTAAGGGACCTATGAGTTTGATGCTACCGATATTAGCTCTTGGAAGTGATATTATACGAAAATTAGAATGGAAACGTATTTTTAATTGGCGTTGGTTGATAGTGTTAAGCATAGCAGGAGTAATGTTAATTCCTATGCTTATAGCACAGTATGAGATGTATGGCATAAAAGCAATACGCTTTTTCTTTTGGTCGCAGAGTTTTGGAAGAATTACAGGAGAAAGCCCTTGGAAAAATGATGCAGGATATTTCTTTTTATTACATTCTTATCTATGGGCATTTGCACCTTGGACGGCATTATGGATATATGCGTACATTAACGAAACTCTAAATTTAGCTAAAAAACAAAGAGAATATGTTTTATGGGGCAGTTTTACCCTTGTTTTTATTGCTTTATCTTTTTCTCATTACAAATTACCTCATTACATTTATATTGTTACGCCGCTTGGCGCTATGATAACAGCCAAACATATTATCCAAGATAAAGAAAAAATAAATCGCTTTATTGTTATAGCGCAGTCTTGTATGAATTATCTTATATATGCACTCATTTTTGTATTGCTAATATGGATATTTCCTGCTTCTTGGTGGTGGTATACAATTGTAACAGTGTTTTTTATTTTCACGCAGTATTTGCAGTGGATAAAAAAACAAATTTTAATCAGTAGCGTAACAAGTATGATAGCCTTACATACTGTTGGTAGTCTGTACGTTTATCCCATTTTGTTAAATTACCAGAGTACGCATGAAATAGCCGAGTATGTTCATAAAAATAAGCCAGAAGACGTTGTTTTTGCCACATATACATTTAGCAACCATTCATTAGATTTTTATGGTAATCAAATTGTACCTTGTGTAGGCTATCGCGGGGAGTTAGAAAAACAGATATTGCAAGGTAAAAAATACTGGTTGTATATTCTTGAAAAAGATATTCCACATATCCAAGAACTCAACACAGTTAATATCAAAATTATCTATCAAAATACCTACTTTATGGTAGCGAATATGTCGTTGGAGTTTATCAATCCTGCTACGCGAGCAAAAACATTAGAAAAACGCTGTATTGCAGAAATAACTCTCAAACAGTAAAAAACCTTTCAAAAACGAAACCAAATAATAAAATTCTTGTTTTATGGGTAAATATATGTCAGAGAGTATCTACCCGATTACGCTTAGGAATAAAAAAGGAGAAGAAGTGCCCTTATCTATATATGAAGGCAAAGTAATTATGATAGTCAATATTGCTGTTCATTGCGGATTTGCTCCACAATTGAAAAAGTTAGAAAAACTCTATCAAATGTATAAAGACAAAGGGTTTGTAGTAATAGGTGTTCCTACTAACGACTTTGCCAAACAAAATCCCGAAGATGATGCTCAAACAACAACAATATGCGAAGTAAATCACGGAGTAAGTTTTCCTATATATGGAAAACAGCATGCCATAGGTAGAGAAAAACATGCTATATTCCAGTATCTTACAAAAAAAGAAAAGAATGGTAAGTTCTGTTACCCTATATTTTGGAACTACCAAAAATACTTAATAGACAAAAAAGGTAAAGTAAGACACATGTATTTTAGCATTTGTTCGCCTGATAGACTTTTTGTACACAAACATATACAAAAACTATTGGCAGAATAACCTACCTCTAATAGAAACCAGTATTATGGGTCAACAATTATTTTATGAGTTGATTTCTCATAACTTGTTTCAATAGTCAAGAAATAAGTACCACCTTCTATAAGGTTCTTGATGCTTTTTGAAAAAGCATGTTCCCCAGCAGGCTGATTCTTAAATATTTTTTCTTCTATTTTTTTACCATCAACAGAATAAATGAAAATTTTTACATCTGTTATCGCTTTGAGTGTATATTTTATAGTAAAATCCCCATTATTAGGATTGGGATAAACATTAACTTTTAAGCTATTTACACTATGTTCATTAAGTTCATGCGGGATAGACGAAACTGTGTTTTTTACTAAAAGTACTTTGTATATTTGAGTACTTGCACTACTCAAAGTTGTATTACTCCAAAAAATATTTTTTGCCGTACTATTTATTCCACCATAAATATAACCAATAAGTGTAGTATCGTGAGTTAAGTCATCATATTTAATAACATGATTAGAATATCTCGGCAAGTTTTCATTTGGAATAAGTTCTGCTCCTGCACCTAAAAATGTAGGCATTTCAATAGGTAATTTATACTCTGCCATAGTTCCTGACATATTTCTAGAAACTCTTGCGATTGTTTTCACAAAAGGCACATTATTATCCTGAACTAATACGCTTGCGCTATCATAATACTGTGCTATTCCTCCAAAAAATACTGTGTTCATTTCATTTTGTGAAGCAGAGTAAATAGCAAAATGCGGGCAATGATAATGGTTGTAGTATTGTGTAAAAGTGTTATTTACAACGTATCCTGTGCTGTCAATATTTACACAATTAAGAAAAGGTAAATTTATATTATATTGAAAAACACCTGAGAAAGCCGTTAGCCCTTGTGCGCCATTAGGCATAATTTGAGGTACAACATTAAAGTCTCTGCGATGTAAATTAACTGTATCTGTAATAGCAGATAAATGATTTATGGTAATAGTAGTACCATCATCAGTGAGATTAAACTTTCTGATTTGATTAGTGTATTGTTGAGTAAAACCTGGTCCGTGAGTAGGTCCATGGGGGTTGTATTTACCTAGAAATTTATGTCCTCCTACTAAATAAAAAGTGTTATTTATTTTTTCTAATCTTCCTCCTGTTACTTGAAATTGAGCATCGGTGATTTGTCTAAAATAAGTGGCAAAACTGGTGTTAGTAATAATTGCGTTTATAGTTGCAGGAACATCAATAGCTGTCAGATAAGGATAAGTAGTATGATTACCTACTGTGGCGCTGTATCCATATCCACCGATTAAATAAAGATAGTTACCTACTTGGTAAAATTGCATATTAGTAGATTGTATTTGTTCTTGAATGGTTGTAGGTAATGAGCTAATAGGTGCTGACCATTTTTGTAAAGATACAGGGTCTATTACTATGAGTTGAGTATTATGCCCTGCAAGGTCAAAAGAAGCAAAAGGCTGTCTTTTATGTAAACCATCTAACCTGCCACCTACGATTAACCATTTACCATTGTGTTGTCCAAAAGCATAGGATTGTAATCCTGTAAGCCCTGATATAGTGATAGGTTCAAGAATAATGTTAAATGGGTTACTTTGGCAAAATACAGTAAAAGAAAATGCTAATAAGCTGTATAAAAATAAAGATTTTCTGTTCATATTTTACAAATTTAGCATTTTAGAGACATTTAGTAAAATTTTGTCAAGCGAGTATGTTCATTTTCATTAGTTCTTACAAAAATCAAATATGAAATTTGCATTTAAAATCACTCCGTTATTGTATTGGAAAGCGCTTTTGCCATTGATTTGTCTGCTATACTGTAAA
>CALIZB010000160.1 GCA_938028625.1 uncultured Bacteroidia bacterium
ATGAAGAAGTAAATAAAATTGCCAATATGCTCCGAAGTATCGGGGTACAAAAAGGGGACAGAGTGTGTTTGTACATGCCTATGATACCCGAACTTTTTATGAGTGTGCTTGCTTGTGCAAGAATAGGTGCAGTACATTCCGTTGTTTTTGCAGGTTTCTCCGCACATTCTCTAGCAGAACGCATACAAGATTGTGGTGCAAAAGTAGTTCTTACCGCAGATGAACTTTATCGTGGTGATAAAGTAATATCTCTTAAAAAAATTGTAAATGAAGCACTACAAAAATGTACCACAGTAGAAAAAGTAATTGTATATGTACGTTCTAGTTTAGGTATAGGTACAGATTGGAATCCAAAAAGAGATATTTGTTGGCAAGATATTGTTCCTCAGCAATCGGATTTTTGCCAAGCTGAAATTATGGATGCAGAAGACCCGCTATTTATCTTGTATACATCAGGTTCAACAGGAAAGCCCAAAGGCTTATTACATACTCAAGCAGGATACATGGTATATGTAGGCTATTCGTTCAAAAATGTGTTTCAGTATCAGGAAAATGAAGTATTTTTCTGTACCGCAGACATAGGCTGGATTACAGGGCATTCCTATCTTATTTACGGACCTTTACTCAATGGAGCTACAACTTTAATGTTTGAAGGTATACCTACGTATCCTAATCCAAGCCGTTTTTGGGATATTGTAGAAAAACACAAAGTTAATATATTTTATACTGCACCTACGGCTATAAGAGCTTTAGAAGCACTTGGAACACAATGGTTACAAGGTAAAGATTTAAGCACCCTACGCGTGTTAGGTAGTGTGGGCGAACCTATCAATGAGGAAGCATGGGAATGGTACTATAAAAATGTGGGAAAAGAAAAATGCCCAATTGTAGACACTTGGTGGCAAACTGAAACAGGAGGAATTTTAATTAGTCCTTTGGCAGGTATTACACCGCTTAAACCGAGCTATGCCACGTTACCTTTACCTGGCGTACAACCTGTTTTAGTAGATGAAAAAGGCAACATATTAGAAGGAAATGATGTATCAGGTAATTTATGTATTCGCTTTCCTGTACCAAGTATGGCACGCACTACGTATGGTAATCATGACATTTATGCAAAAAATTACTTCTCGGCTTATCCAGGATTATATTTTACAGGAGATGGCGCAAAACGAGATGCTGATGGTTTTTATCGTATTACAGGTAGAGTGGATGACGTCATTAACGTATCCGGACACAGAATAGGTACAGGTGAAGTAGAAAATGCTATTAACGAACACCCTGATATTGTAGAATCCGCCGTAGTAGGCTATCCGCATGATATAAAAGGACAGGGTATTTATGCTTATGTGGTAAATATCAACCCTGAAAAAAATATAGAACAACTTAAAAAAGAAATTACCGAAATTGTGGTTAAACAGATAGGTGCTATTGCTAAACCCGATAAAATTCAGATAGTTTCAGGACTGCCTAAAACCCGAAGCGGTAAAATCATGCGTAGAATACTCCGCAAAATAGCCGAAGGGGATACTTCTAATCTTGGGGACACTTCCACTTTGCTTGACCCGAATGTGGTAGAGGAAATAAAAAATAGTGCGCTTCACTGACAGTTTCTGCAAAAATATTTTATCACAATTTCATATCTGCATTAGCAAAATATCTGCTATTTTTGCGGTATGTTTTTAAACATTATACAGGAGTATTTTGTGCAGTTTGCATACAGTCCGAGTTCGTCTATGGCGTTTCAGACACGTATGTTTTTTACGTTGTTTACAGTGGTTTTTGGTATTCATCTTCTCATACATAAACATACCACATTAAGAACCCTTTTGCTGCTGGTTTTCAGCTTGTTTTTCTACTACAAAGCAGGAGATTATCCCGTAGTTATTATGATAACAGCTATGGCTGTTTTTAATTATAGCATAGCTCTATGGATACATAGACAAGATACAGATAGTAAAAGAAGAAATGTTACGATTGTAGGTGTAATCGTTAACTTATGTGTGTTAGGATATTTCAAATACACCAATTTTTTTATTCATACCTATTATAGCATATTTTCTCCAAGCATGGGCAAAGACGAAATTCCGCTTATTAAGCATATTGTAGAAACCATAGGACTTTCTTTTTATACTTTCAAGTCATTAAGCTATCTGTTTGACATCAAAAGGCGGATTATTGAACCCTGCAAAAACTTTTTTGATTTTTATCTGTATTTAGCATTTTTTGGTAATGTGTTAATGGGTCCTATAGATAAAGCCTCGCAGTTTATTCCACAAATAAAACAGCCTTATACCTTGACTATGGAGCAAGCAGGCAAAGCCTTTTACCTGATTATGATTGGGTTTTTCAAAAAGGTCTTTATTGCAGATTATATTCATGCAAATTTTATTGCACGTTTATTTGACCAGCCCAATTTATACACAGGATTTGAAAATTTAATGGTTTTATATGCCTTTGGTATTCAAATTTACTGCGATTTTTCGGGTTATGTAGATATGGCACTTGGCTTTTCTATGCTATTAGGATTTCAATTAACAGCAAACTTTAATACACCTTTTATTGCACAAAATATGACGGAGTTTTGGCGTAGATGGCATATTTCACTTTCTACATGGTTTAATGATTATGTATTTATGCCGTTGAGTATGAGTTTAAGAAACTGGGGAATATGGGCAAGTATATTCGGAGTGATTGTAGTATTTTTTCTTTCAGGAATATGGCATAATCCGAGTTGGAATTTTGTACTGTGGGGTTTAAGTCATGGTATAGTCATAGCTTTTGAAACGGCTACCCGTAGACAACGTAAAAAATGGGCAAAAAAAATCCCCGCATGGCTGTACAACAGTGTAAGCTGGTTGCTCACATTTCATTTTATTATATTCACCTATATTTTATTCAACTGCAAAGAATTAGATAAAATAGGTACTGTACTTAACCGTATAGCTTTTCACTTTAATTGGGACGCTATTCCTAAAATATGGGCAAATTCCTATAATATATTCCTGCTGATGGTATTAGGATATATGCTGCACTTTATCCCGCGCACCTACAAGGATTTTGTTATTGAACGTTATACTTATACACCAGGAATTGTGAAAGTATTACTAGCAGTACTTTTGATTATTGTGGTTTATCAGATACAGCAAGCAGAATCTGTACCTTTCATCTATACAGATTATTGATTTAATTTGTTTTGTTGTTTTAGCCATTCCTCATAGCCCATGCCTGCCCAAGGCATATTACGCTCAAAATTATACATCCATGGATAATGAGCCTCACCTGTTATTTTAGAACGTATTTCTCTTACATCCTTGATGAATTTTGCAGGATTTCCTGCTACGAGAGCATAAGGTTCAACATCTTTATTGACCAAAGATTGCGCCCCTATCAAACAACCCTCACCCAAAGTAATTCCAGATAAAACAAGAGTTCCCGCACCTATCTGTGCGTAGTCGTGTGCAATAACTCCTTTTGAGATGTTAGAAGGTGGGTGAGGGTCATCAGTAATAATGACGTTAGGATATAAAAACACAAAATTTCCAAATTGGCTATGTTGTGCCACAAACACCTGACTGTGCAAACGGCAATAATTCCCAAAAGTAGTATATCCCTGAATATCTGTATTTGTACCTATGGAACAGTTATTTCCCATTTTAGTATATTCTCTTATCGTAGCGCGGTGTCCCGTAGAAAAGTTATCTCCTATTTCGCAAGAAGCATAAATAATCGTAAAACTACGAACAAGGGCATTTTCCCCAATAATCGTTTTAGGATTCTGATAACTTTCAGGATCAGAATAATAAGTGTATAAAGGTTCGCCAATAACGCAATTATCTGCAATAATAGAATTATCCCCAATAACTACATTATCATAAATAACTGTATTATCCCCTATTTTTACATTATTTCCGATAACAGCCGTGCCGCTGATATAAATATTTGTATTTGTGAATTTCATGTTAAAAAATTTAAACCAACTCTGCAATAATAATAAATTATTACATGAATTCTCAATGTTTTTGACAAACTTTTTTTTACGGATTAACAGTGTACAGGTATAGCCTATAAGTTTTTGCCTGTTAAAATTATTCATCATAAAAACCATTCGGACCTGTACTTCGTACTTGAAAAAGATTTAAAATTGCACTTTCAAAGTTTATATGGTTACCACACTTTGCCAAATGAATGTTTTTTTGTTACAGGAAAACATTACTGTTTTGCAGGAAATTTCAGAAAACAATTACACTGAATACATTACTACCTTAAATGGAACTCTTGCAGGTCATTTCAGGCATATCATAGAGTACTATAATGTATTTTTTGAAGGATTAGAATACCAAAAAATAGATTATTCTGCACGTAAACGAGATAAAAGTATTGAAGCATCTCCTTATAACGCAATTATAGCTATACAAGGGATAGAAACAAAACTTAGCTCTATTGCACATTTAGAGAATATCTCTCTATTTATAGCAGATGATTTACCTAATGGTATAGAAACAACTTTGCCTAGTAACTTATCTCGTGAACTTCTTGCGGTATATACACACACGATACACCACAATGCTATTATTAAAATTGGTATTTTAACCATAGCTCCCCAAACTAAATTACCTGAACATTTTGGTATAGCTCCATCTACCATTGCTTTTCACCAACAGCAAAGTATATCAATATGAAAATAAAAGTCATTTTAATATTTTTTATTCAAAGTTTTTTTGTATGCTCTCAAACAGATTATAATGCAGAAATCATAGAAATTGCCAATCAATACAAAAATGGTGGCGGATATAAGTGGTCAGGTACAGGCTGTCCTGAAACGGTATCCCATAAAGGACAGGTTGTAATTGCAAAAAGTGCTACTAATACTACGTATTGTTGCGGTTTTACTTTTGTAGTAGCTATGAAAATTCTACAAAAACACAATTTAATTGATGATAAAACTTTTGTCCAAATTAAAAAATTTCAACAAGAATGGTACGGAGCTACTCCTGAGAGCGCAGAAAAACAACCTGTTATTGCACTTACACATTTAGGCATAGGAAAAGAAATTTCATTCCAAGAAGCTAAACCCGGAGATTTTGTACAGTTTTGGAGAGGTAAAAGCGGGCATTCTGCGGTATTCAAAGGCTGGATTATCAACGAAAAACAAGATACAATTGGAATTCAATATCGTAGTACGCAAAAATCTACTAACGGCATAGGCGATAATAAAGAATACTTTGAAGGCATAGAAATAGACAGTAAAAAAGGTGAAGTTATTAAAAAACGGACTTATTTTGCAAGAATTATCAAAAATACTTAATCCATAACGCTTTTTTACTTTTTGACTATTTTTTTAAGACTTTCTACATTTTTTTGATATTGTACAAGGGTATTATAGCTTCTTAGCCATTTTTGATAAGAGATATACAAAGACTCAGGCTGACCTCTATGCTTTAACATTATTTTAAATAAACTATCATCACGGTTTTGTATAGAAGTTAATGTTTGTGTACTTTTTTGATAAATTCTTTCTACTTCCTGGATAGGCAAATCTTTCATTTGTACAATATAATTCTTCAAACTATCCGCTGATTTTTCATATTTAGAGTATTCTTGATATTCTTTTATTAAAGCAGAGTTTTTATTTTGTAAATATGTTGTGTCATAGCTAATTGGTTGTATGTTTTTAAATTTTTCTATCCACTTATTTTTGTTCATAGATTCCCATAACTGAATAGCTCCAAAAACAAGAATAATTATTCCAAGATTAAGCAGAATTAGTTTTATTACTTGGGCGGTAGTAATATTATTTCCTGTATAAGGCAAGTTTTTAAGTGAAGAGAGATGAGAAAGTTGTAAAAACGGACTTTTTTGGTGATACTTGGGATAAAAACTTTTTCTCTGTGGTTGAAAAGTCTTTTTTTTCTTGTACGTAGGTCGTAATTTTGGAGCTTTTAAGGCAGGATAATCCGTTTTTTTGGTAATTACAGGAGCAGGCAAAGTAAAACTATTCTGCGGAGCATTTTCTTGCGATAGTACCTTTGCCCAAGTACATAGTTCTGTTCGTTTTTCTGGATTAAAAAAACCTTCATTAAAGGTCTGTTTAAAGCAAGATAAAACAGAATCAGGAACTATTTCATAGAGTATTTTAAGATATTTATGATATGTTTCTTGTGCATCAGACACAAATATAGTATCACATTTACCTTGATAGGCTTCAGGCCAGCGGTAATGTTCAAAATACAAACGTAGATTTTTTTCACTCAAAGTGTGTATAAAAAAGAAAGGATGCACCATAAACAGTAAATAATGAATTCCTATATGCACAGACCATACATCAGAATACGTATTTACACAGACGGTAGGTAATTTTTTATTGCGTTGTTTAGCTAAATCAAACATAATTTGCGGTTCTACCCAATCATTAGGCTTTCCCCATGTAGTAGGTTTGGTCTTATTTTGTACAATAGCACCACTATCAAAATCAATCAATATAGTTTCAGGCTTTTGTAAATGAATAAATAGATTATCCGCACTAATATCCGCATGTACAAAACCAATTTCATGTAAAGTAGATATGCCCTCTACAAAGGTTTTAACATAACCTAATTTTTGACTAAAATCTATGTTATAGTAAGCTTGTACAGCTTGTTTATCTTCTATAAAAAGAGAAAGATTAGCAAAAGTATCTTCGGGAATATACCGCATCAAATAGCCATATACAGCAGTATTGCTCATCAATCCTTCAAAACTAAAAAAAGGTAAAGAAGCAAGACAAGGAAGTTGTGCTATCTCTTGCTTTTTCCAATATTCTTTTTGTAGTACCTGTATATTCTTAAAATTTTGATAAGATAATGCACTTGGGTAAAAGATTTTACATGCCCAGTTAGATACTTGTTCTTGATTAACTTGTACTACTTTATAAACTTGCCCAAAACCGCCTGTGCCTAAAGGTACATTATCAAGGTATATCTCAAATATAGGATTGTCAAATTCAGCACTTGTTTGAATTCCTGTTGTAACATTTATGCAAATCATTATACAAAAATATACTATGTTTTTCAGTAAAAAAATTGTATAATTCAAAGATATATTCTACTTTTATAGCACTAAACAAATAAAAACTATGGCAGAATTATTAAAAGCACCCGCAGAAGTTCAGTTTAAGGAAGAACTGGAAGCCTTAATCAAGGAAGACAAAAATAATCCTAAACCCATTAACTGGAAGCTTAGCCCAAGAGCTGTTTTAACCTATCTTATGGGAGGCAAAGCAGGTAAAAAAGAAATTACTCCCAAATACATAGGGCAGAAACGCTTAATGGAAATTGCCATCGCCACTCTGGCTACTGACCGTGCTTTATTGCTTTATGGTGTGCCTGGTACCGCTAAATCTTGGGTAGCCGAACATCTTGCGGCGGCTATCAGTGGAGATTCTACGCGTATTGTACAAGGTACAGCAGGAACATCAGAAGAAGCTATCCGCTATGGCTGGAACTATGCAAGTCTGTTAGCAAAAGGACCTACTGATGAAGCTGTTGTTCCCAGTCCTATTATGCGTGCTATGGAATTAGGTACAATAGCCCGAGTAGAAGAACTTACGCGCATAGGTGCAGACGTACAAGATGCTTTACTTACCATATTGTCTGAAAAAGCATTACCTATACCTGAATTGAATAAAACTATTCGCGCCGTGGAAGGATTTAACATTATTGCTACTGCCAATAACCGAGATAAAGGAGTAAATGAAATGTCTAGTGCTTTGAAAAGACGTTTTAATACCGTAATCTTACCTGTACCAGGTTCAATAAAAGAAGAAATAGAAATTGTACAGCGCCGTGTAAGTAGCATGACACAAAAAATTGGTATGAAAGAAAGCCATACTAAACAAATAGAAACTATTGTTACTATATTTAGGGAGCTACGGAATGGCTTAACCCAAGATGGTAAAACTAAATTAAAAGTTCCATCAGGTACATTAAGCCCTGCCGAAGCTATTTCTGTGATGTATCAGGGAATAACTATGGCACACTGGTTCGGTGATGATGAACTCAATGCCGAAGACCTTTCCTCTGCTATGATTGGTGCTATTGTTAAGGACCCTGTTCAAGATGCGGTAGTATTCAAGGAATACATGGAAACTGTAATGAAAGAACGCAGTGACTGGAAAGACTTATACCGTGCCTGCAAAAATCAACTGTAATTTCTGATAAAAATCTGTCAAGTCTAAATGTAGTTTTTTATTTCTCCCAAGCGTGTCCTTCACCGCTCTCAGGTCAGCGTGCTACACAACACGGTGATTGAGTAGCGATAGCGTGGTCATTGGGTAGGCGTGGTTCAGCAAGTTCACCAACCATAGCTGTACCGAATAACCTTCTACATATCTTTGAGCAAAGTAATTTTGTAGACCCTGACGAACTATCCTTACAGTACAGATGCAGAAGAGTTAAAGTTAATGACAGATATATTAGCCTATACGGCATCAGATAAAGAAGAGAGAAAGAAATTAAAAGCCGAACAGGAAGCCTGGCGAAGCATAGAAGCCCTTACAGGTGGATTAAGGGAAAAACTAAGTAAAAAAGAACAGGAGTTAGAAAAAAAACAACGTGCAGAACAGAAAAAACTGCAAATGATACGTTTTATGTTAAGTAGTGATATGACCGTAGAGTAGATTAAACAAAGGTTAAACATAGACCAAGCCTTCCTTAAAAAGCATGAACTAATATGACGGTTCATTGAGTACTCCGTAAGATGTACCGAAATGACGGTATTTTGTTGAACAAGATGCTCAGCATACTCTACCTATTCAGAAAAAGCGTGAGCCAAAGTTTTTATATGTACTTAAAAATCAACTATGAAAATTACTTAAATGCAAAAACCACGTTAAATGCTAACTTAATCCGAGCTAAAAAAGTCGCGTTTACCACTCTGCGTCAGGGTCTAATCTATACACAGCAGTCATTTCATCTAACATAGGTTGTAAATGCGTACTATGATAGCCATTTCTGCCACCATAATATGCTTTTTTATCCACTGAAGGAATAGAAAAACCTGCATCAGTCAATATCGTGAATATTCTTTTTTCCCATTCTGCTTCTAATTCATTTTCGGCTTTACAAATATTTTGATTGACAATTTCAGTATCTAATGCATGCGGTTCAAAAAGAGAATAAGCAAGTGGTAAGGCTTCATTCAACGCACTTTGCATACGTAAGCGAGCCTCTTCCCTAGATTTTCCAAGTTTTTCTATCCATGTTTTTGCGTGAATTTGGTGATATTGCAATTCTGTTTTGATTTTTTTAGCTAATTTTGCTAACGGAGTATAAGATGAGTTAATCAAGGATTCTATTCTTACTTGTTTAGCATAAACATACAAAAAATTTCTCATTAAGCTAAAACTATAATCTCCAATAGGATATTCTACTAAATGGCAACATTTCATATCCTCTTCATTTCGCATAAAAGCTAAATGGTCAGGTTTTCCCATTCCTAATCCCTCTAACAATTTATAGTACGCATAAGCATGTCCAAGTTCGTCCTGTGCCATGGACGAAAATGCAATATCTTCTTCCAAGATAGGTCCTAGACCCGTCCATTCAGAATTACGATGTCCGATAATCAAATCATCATCAGCAATTTTGAAAATAAAATATGTTAAAGCGGTGTTATTCATATGTTCTGCGATAGTATTTTTGTGCTACAAATAACGTAAAAATTCCCAATATAAAGAAACTGATTAAAAAGATAACGGAAGTACGCATACTGTGCGTGATTTGTATCAGTAGTCCGAATACACCCATACCTAATACAATAGCTAACTTATCTACCAAAGAATAAAAACCAAAAAAAGATGCGTTTGCTCCAATATCCTGTGGAATAATTTTAGCATAAAAAGCACGTGAAGTAGACTGCGTGCCTCCCATACATAATCCTACAAATACGCCCAGAACGTAAAACTCGGTTTTGGTAGTGGTAAAATACGCATAAATACAAACTCCTGCCCATACTACCAAAGCACTCATCAGAGCAGGAATATTGCCATATTTTTTGGAAAGTTTTGCAAATAAATACGCCCCCAAAATACCAATTAACTGAATGGCTAATAACATAGGTATCAAATCTCCTGCACCAAGTTTAATCTCATTTGTACCGAACATAGTAGACATGTACATAATTGTTTGTACGCCCATATTAAAGCATAAAAAAGCTATAAGATACCATAAAATAACTTTTTTAGTACGTATCTCTTGCATACAAAGTAAAACTTCTTTCCAACCTTTGGCAAAAATAGAACTTTTACTATTTTCTATAAGAGGTTTGGGATTACGAAGTTGTGTGAATACCCATGTCCCAAAAACTAACCACCATACACCTGTAAGTACAAAAGAAAAACGAGTAGCTAAAGCCGTGTTTCCCCCAAAAGCTATATCTGGTTTTTGGATAAAAATCAAACTAATTACAAGTAAAATTACTCCTCCTATGTATCCCATACTGTATCCCCGTGCAGAGAGCATATCAAATTTGTCAGGAGTAGCAATTTCAGGTAAAAATGCATTATAGAAACTATCACTCATGGCAAAGCCAAAACTGGCCGTACTAAACAAAAAAATTCCAAGTGAGATAAAATCAGTGTCAAATAAAAAAAGTCCTATACAACTTAAAGAACCAATGTAGCAAGCGGTCATTAAAAAAGGCTTTTTATACCCCTTGGCATCTGCTATGCCCCCTAAAAGCGGACTAAGTACCAATACAAGAAAATAAGCTATCACGATAGCAAAAGTGTACACCGCCGTAGGTTGCCATGCCATACCAAAAAAATGCAATGGTTTTTTAACTATGCTTTCATAATAAATGGGAAAAATGGCTGTGGCTATCACTAAGGAATACACAGAGTTTGCCCAGTCATACAAAACCCATGCTCTCAATTCTTTGGGCTGATTAAGTGAAACTTTATCCATTAAGGCAAAGGTATCCAAAAACTATTTAAAATCAATGTTAAAAAATGATATCAAATCACTTTTACATCCATTTTCCCTTTTGCAATTCTTTCTCTTTTTCAATTTCTTGTGGAGTTTTAGGTCTGTATGGCTGACGAGGTGGATGAATTCCTTTTTTAACATGAAGTACATATTCAGGAGAAACTGTTTTTATTCCATTTATCTCTATAGTAAAAGGCTTTATGATATATTTTCCTTCTTTTTGAGCAAAATATTGTTTGATAAATTTTGTTTCTGTGCTACCTTTCCCGTTAATAAAAGTACTACTCATAGAAGTAGAGATGCCACCAGGTATAAAACCTTCTATTTCAGGAAACTGTGGTGTTTCAATCCGTCCTGATACATTTTTTACTGTAATAGTGAGTATGAGTGGTTCATCTGTAGAAAATTCTGTTTTATTTACATCTATTTGTATAGATTGTGCATGAGTAGTATAACCAATAAAACAAAGTAAAATGAAAATGCAGTATTTCATAGTATTTAGCTCTAATTATCTAAGAGCAAATATACGAAATTTAATGATTTTGGTTAATTTTTTACAGTTTTTATATTGGGTACAAGTTTTTGCACTAAAAACAGCAAGTCAAGAATAAAATTAGTAGCGAGGACAGGACTCGAACCTGTGACCTCTGGGTTATGAGCCCAGCGAGCTGCCAACTGCTCCACCTCGCAATGTTAAAAGGGACTGCAAATTTACGTCAGTGATATACTTTTGTCAAGCATTTTTTGTTTAATTTTCTCTATCTTACTGATAAACAGTTTGTTTATTTTAAAAATGGCTTCTTGTAACTACTGAGGTGCTGAATCAATGCATTAAGTATTTGATAGTATTCATTAAGAAATAAATGCAGATAAAGCTACATAATTCTTGAACAGTTACAAATTTTTAACGCCCCAGGCTACACATAACCAAAAACAAGGTATAATATCCACCAGCAGAGTAAAATCTTCAATAATACCAAAAAAAGCATAATGTAAAAAAGCAAGTTTAGCTAAAAAACCAAGTTTTTTCCAGTTATACAGCCAAAGTCCTATGAAAAAAAATAATGCAATTAACCCAAAGATGCCTTGTTCTGCCATAGTACCTGTGTATATACTATGGGCATTCATATAATCATATTTACGAGTAGTCTCTGATATTTTAACTCTTTGAACTTTATCCAAATATACATAATATCTTTCAGGAAATGTGTTTATCCCAATACCTGTCCATAAGTTTTCAAGAAACATCATTTTAGCCGCATTCCACCGATTAGAACGTTCACTATTAGACTCATTTTTACTCAATACAAAAATAGATTCTATTTGTACAAATATGCTCGTATGGTCTTTTGGGTCTAACCAAACTTGGTTTTTATTTCTATACTCACTGATTTTTATGTACGCAAGATATGCAACTACTACTAAAATAACACTCAAAACCAAAGTTAGCTTTATCCATCTTGGATAATGGTATAAAAAAATAATTCCTATCAGTAGTGTGGTAAAAACCCAATAAAAACGCGAATATGAAAGATAAATAATTCCTGTATAAAACACAAAAAACAAGGTTAAATACACATTTTTGCGAGGATTTTTTATACAGATATTCGCAAGGTATATCCATAAAGGAAAAGCCATAGCTATAAGTAAAGTGTGTCCATTAGCAAAAGGTAATGCCATTTTATAGCTATTATGGTATTCTATACCAATGATAAGGTAATGAATAAAACTATACAACAACAATATTCCGTAAGATATACCACAAACTAAAAGTAACTGTTTTTTTTCTTTTTCATCAAAATTGAGTATCCAAAATCCACCTGCAAAGGCAAAAAAATAACTTATCCATAGCACTGCGCCTTTTATAGAATACATAAATACTTCACTACCTACCACAGAAGCTATAACTGACAGAAACAAAACTATCACAGAAATAACATATATTTTATTCATCTGCATAGAAAAACGGTTTTTCCAAACATAAAATACTAATCCCACATTAAACAAAGGAATAATCCATTCTAGAGGTGTTTCTAGCTTTACTCCGAAGACTTTTCGCTCTACTGCAAAAAATACAGAGATACAGAGTATAAAATAGCTGTATTTTAAGATTTTTCTAAACATTTTTATTCTGTTTTAAGAACTACAATATCGCTTTTACCAGATTGTAACATAATGAATTTGTTTTGTAAAAGATGTTTTTCTGTAAGTACATCATTAGGTTGCGTCCATTTTAGTTTATTTACACTAAATCCATTACTTTGAATAAGTTTTCTTGCATCACCTTTACTTTGTTTTAGCCCTGATAGCACAATAGCATCTAATATAGATAATCCTGTTTGTAACTGCTCTCGGGATATAGTTATGCTATCTGCACCAGATAAAATAAGGTTAATTTCTTCATCAGAAAGTCCTGCAAAGGCTTCTTCAAGATTTTTGCTAAAAAGAGCTTTTGTGGTTTTTCTAGCGAGGTTTAGAGCATCTTTACCATGTACAAAAGTAGTTATTTCATCTGCCAAAGCATGTTGAAGTATGCGTAAATGTGGAGCTTGTGCGTGTTCTTGTTCTAATTGTTCTATTTTCTGCTTGTCTAACAAAGTATAATAACGCAAAAATTTAGGTGCAGTGTTATCATCACAGCGTAGCCAAAACTGATAAAATTGATATGGTGTAGTCAGATTTGGGTCTAACCAAACATTTCCTTTCTCAGATTTGCCGAATTTTGTACCGTCAGCTTTGGTAACAAGCGGAAAGGTTAAACCAAATACTCTGCCTTCGCTTCCATGTTTGTAACGAATATAATCTGTACCTGCGGTGATATTTCCCCATTGGTCTGTAGCGCCCATCTGCAAAATACAATTTTTTGTACGATACAAATACTCAAAGTCGTATGCTTGTAGTATTTGATAAGTAAATTCTGTAAAACTTATTCCCACTTCGGATTCTATGCGCTTTTTTACACTGTCTTTCGTTAGCATAACATTTACCCTGAAATATTTACCTACATCACGAAGAAAATCAATCATACTTAATTTGCCTAACCAGTCTATATTATTGAGCAATTCTGCTTTATTCTCACCGTTTTCAAAATCAAGGTACTTATAAAGCTGATTTTTTAAGCCTTCTACATTTTTTTGAAGCGTTTGACTATCTAAAAGTTGTCTTTCTGCGGTTTTTCCGCTGGGGTCCCCAATCATACCTGTACCACCGCCTACAATAGCAATAGGTTTATGCCCTGCTCTTTGAAAACGCACCAAGACCATAATAGGCAATAATGAACCTACATGAAGACTATTTGCCGTAGGGTCAAAACCAATATAACCTACCGCCATTTTTTCAGATAAACGTTCTTCTAAACCATCAATTTTATGCTGAATAAGTCCTCTCCAAGAAAGTTCTTCTATAAAATCACTGAACATGCCTGCAAATATATCATATTATTTTATTGGAGTTTAGAATTGAGATTTGATGAAAAGCACTATTTTTGGTTGTTTTACTAAATATTTTTGTATATTTGCTTCATAATGAGCGAGAAAAACCTTTTACAAACTGAAATTATGTATCTCAAAGGCGTGGGACCTAATCGTGCAAAATTATTACAGCAAGAACTTAATGTATTTACTTATCAAGATTTAGTAGAATTATACCCGCGTAGGTACGTAGATAGAACCAACAGCATAAAAATTAAAGATATTCAAGATGAAGGTAAATCTGTGGTTGTAGTCGGTAAAATTATTCATACAGAAACTATAGATAACGGCAAAAGAAAACGTTTTGTGGCTTATCTTGATGATGGTACAGGTGTAGCAGAACTTGTATGGTTTCAAGGCTTAAAATGGATAGAAAAATACTTTACTCTCGGTGAAGAGATTGCCGCATTTGGAAAACCTTCTATTTATGGCAACCGATTAAGTTTTACACACCCCGATATAGATAAAATGAGTGGAAATGACGCCGCAGATATACTTAAAATCCTTCCTGTATATCCCAGTACAGAAAAACTTCGCGCCGCAGGATTAGACCCGCGCGGCATACGAAGATTAACCTATCAACTTTTATTACAACTCCATCAACAGCAGTATATTTTTCAAGAAACACTCTCTGAAACCATTTTACAGGAAAAAAACATGATGCCGAAGCAAAAAGCTATGTATAAAATTCACTTCCCCCGCTCTTTTGAAGAACTTAATCAAGCTAAATATCGCTTAAAATTTGAAGAGTTTTTTTATTTTCAGTTACAATTAGCTATCAAACAAGGTATCAATAAGCAAACGCATAAAGGTTTTATTATTCCGAAGCAAAGCCATCTTTTTACTGAATATACTACAAAATACCTCCCTTTTGAATTGACTAATGCCCAAAAACGCGTCTTGAATGAAATAGAAAAAGATTTAACTTCTGGTATTCAAATGAACCGTTTAGTACAAGGTGACGTGGGTAGTGGTAAAACTATGGTTGCTTTTTTAGCTATGCTTAACGTGATAGATGCAGGTTATCAATGTACTATGATGGCACCAACAGAAATTCTTGCAGAACAGCATTTTAAGAATATCGCTAATTATGCACAAAAAATAGGAATTAACGTAGCTTTACTTACAGGTTCTACCAAGAAAAAGCAACGTCAACAACTTTTACAAGCCCTTAAACTCAACATGATACACATCTTGATAGGTACGCATGCTTTATTAGAAGATGACGTTCAATTTTACAAACTTGGATTAGCCGTAATAGATGAACAGCACCGCTTCGGTGTGATGCAAAGAGCAAAATTGTGGAAAAAAAACAGTCAAAACGAAACTCCTCCTGAGGTTTATCCTCATGTACTAGTAATGACGGCTACTCCTATTCCACGCAGTTTAGCTTTAACCTTATATGGTGATTTAGATGTCTCTATCATTGATGAACTACCTAAAAATAGAAAACCCATTAGAACGGCTATTCGTACTGAAAAAGATAAGGTAAAAGTATATCAATTTATCCGTCAGCAAATTAAGGAAGGCAGACAGGCTTACTTTGTGTATCCATTAGTAGAACAATCCGAAAAATTAGATTTACAAGCCGTAACCGAAGGATTTGAACAAATAAAAAGTATATTTCCTGAATATAAAGTGGGTTTATTACATGGCAGAATGCACCCCGCTGAAAAAGATGATGTAATGACAAAATTTAAACTCAATGTCTTTCAGATTTTAGTAGCCACTACGGTTATTGAAGTAGGTGTAGATGTTCCTAATGCGTCCATTATGGTTATAGAACATGCAGAACGTTTTGGTTTAGCACAATTGCACCAGTTGCGTGGGCGTGTAGGCAGGGGCGAATATCAATCGTATTGCATTTTGATGACCGATTACAAACTCTCTGCTGATGGTAGAAAACGTTTAGAAACTATGGTAGAAACAAATGACGGTTTCAAAATCTCTGACGTAGACCTTGAAATGCGAGGACCAGGTGAAATTTT
>CALIZB010000161.1 GCA_938028625.1 uncultured Bacteroidia bacterium
GCACTCGGGAAAACATTTTTCTACAACCTCTAACATAGCGCTTACAGCAGTAGAAGCCCCTGGAGATGCTCCAAGTAAAGCGGCAATTGTACCTTGTTTATTGTGAATAATCTCTGTACCAAATTCTAATTTACCACCGCCTTTTTCCTTGTCTTTTTTAATTATCTGAACTCTATGTCCTGCTACTAATAGCTCCCAATCTTCTGGTTGGGCTAAAGGATAGTACTTTTTCAACTCTTCTACTCTGTCTTCATGAGATAATCTTGCTTGCTGAATAAGGTATTTAGTAAGTTCCCAGTTGTTCCAGCCTACGGACATTACAGGTATGATGTTATCAAATTCAAGGGACTTAATAAGGTCAAAAATAGAACCTTCTTTAAGAAATTTTGTTGTAAAACCTGCAAAAGGACCAAATAAAAGCGATTTTTTACCTTGTATAATACGCGTATCCAAATGCGGCACAGACATAGGAGGGGCGCCAAGTTCTGCTCTACCATATACTTTTGCCCAGTGTTTTTCTACAATTTCAGGTTTTGTACAGCGTAGCCATAATCCACTTACAGGAAATCCACCGTAGCCGTCTGCTTCATCAATATCAGATTTATCTAACAAGCGTAATGAACCTCCTCCCGCACCTATAAAAACAAAATCTGCGGTATAAAAGGCTTTTTTATCGGTATCTTTATGAAGCGCTTCTACTTCCCATTTGCCACCTTTGAGAGGGTCTATATCTTTTACATGCGCGTTGAGGTGTAGTTTTATATCTTTTTCTTTGATGAGATAGTTTAGTAAACCGTGTGTTAATGCACCGAAGTCTACATCTGTACCATACTCTACGTATGTAGCGGCTACTTTTTCATTAGATTTTCTTCCTTGCATGACAAGAGGCATCCATGTATTTAGTGCGTCAGGATTAGTAGCAAACATCATGTCTTTGTAAAAATGATGTTTTTTCATAAGTTCATAACGTTTTTGCAAGAACTTTACATTATCATCTCCTTTGACAAAACTAATGTGCGGCACTTTGTTAATAAACTCAGAAGGTTCATTAAACACACTTTTTTGAATTAGATAAGCCCAAAACTGTTTAGATATCTCATAAGATTCAGTAATTTTTATTGCTCTTTGAATGCTAATTTCACCGTTTTTTTCAGGGGTATAGTTCAGTTCACAATATGAAGCGTGTCCTGTACCTGCATTATTCCAAGCGTCTGAACTTTCCAAAGCGGGTTCGGGCAAACGTTCAAAGATGGATATATTGAAGTCAGGGTTAAGTTCTTTAAGCAAAAAAGCAAGGGTGGCACTCATAATACCCGCCCCAATTAAAATAATATCTTTTTTCATACGATTTGTAAAAATATAAAATAAAGTGGTTCAAAAAGCAAAAAATGATGTAAGTAATGAGATTTACTGAGTAATATTTTGTTCAAGTTGGTGTATGCGTGAGGCATGCGGAGGGTGTGCGTTAGCACAGTACGAAACGAAGTGAAGTACCGAAGCGAAGCGCAGCCCGTAGCACGCCGACCTGAACCCTGAGCTTGCCGAAGGGTGAAGGACACGCCCAGAAAAGAATAAACGGGAATAAGCATTTATTAGGTACGAATTAAAAAAAACAAAACACCGAGAAAAATCTCAGTGCTTGTTTATTTTGGTGTAAAATTGATGTTTTTTAGGGATTAATCTAACGTAATTTCAAGCCCCAGTCCTCTTAATTCATGTAATAATACATTAAAAGACTCGGGGATATTAGGTTCAGGGATATTATCACCTTTAACAATAGCTTCGTAGACTTTTGCTCTACCTACTACGTCATCAGATTTGTAAGTAATGATTTCTTGCAAAATGTGCGCTGCGCCAAAGGCTTCTAATGCCCATACTTCCATCTCTCCAAAACGCTGACCACCAAACTGTGCTTTACCACCCAGAGGTTGTTGTGTAATGAGAGAATAAGGACCGATAGAACGGGCGTGCATCTTGTCATCAACCATGTGCCCGAGTTTGAGCATGTAAATAATACCTACGGTTGTTTTCTGGTCAAAAGGTTCGCCTGTCTGACCATTATAGAGTTGTACTCTGCCGTCTTCAGGTAGTCCTGCTTTTACAAGGTATTCCTGCAAATCTTCATATTTAGCACCGTCGAATACGGGAGTGGCAAATTTTAATCCCAGTTTTTTACCTGCCCAGCCGAGAAGGGTTTCATAAATCTGTCCTAAGTTCATACGTGAGGGTACGCCGAGTGGGTTGAGTACAATATCTACGGGAGTACCGTCAGCGAGAAATGGCATATCTTCAGGACGGACAATTTTAGCCACAACCCCTTTGTTTCCGTGTCTTCCTGCCATTTTGTCTCCCACGCGCAGCTTGCGTTTTTTAGCGATATATACTTTGGCTAGCTGTACAATTCCCTGTGGAAGTTCGTCCCCTACGGAGATATAATGTTTTTCACGTTTATGTTTGCCTTCCAGTTCATTGTAACGAAGTACATAGTTGTTAAAGAGTTGTTTTACAGCGGCATTTACATTTTCATCGTTTGTCCAGTCGCGGGAAACCATTTCAATATACTTGTTCTCATCTCTGATGGACTGGAGTATTTTTGCTGTAAATTTAGTACCTGGTTGTACTTTTACTTCTCCAAACTTGTTTTTTACAGACTTGGCTTTAATTTTTGAATTTGGATTGTCTACTTCCAGCAGGGTACACAATTTTTCAAACATGGTGTTGTCCAAAGTCTTTTGATTTTTGAAGTGCTGTGTTTCTAACTTAGCAAGTTGTATTTTGTCTTCTTTACGGCTGGATACTTCTTTTCTCTGTCGGGTAAAGAGTTTTTTGTCAATAACCACACCGAGTAGTCCTGGGGGCGCTTTGAGTGAAGCATCTTTTACATCACCTGCTTTATCTCCAAAAATAGCACGGAGCAGTTTTTCTTCGGGGGTTGGGTCTGTTTCACCCTTAGGGGTAATTTTACCTATGAGAATATCGCCTTCCTTAACTTCTGCACCAATGCGTATCATACCGTTGTCATCAAGGTTTTTGGTAGCATCTTCGCTTACGTTAGGAATTTCGGAAGTAAGTTCTTCTTCTCCGCGTTTGGTATCCCGTACCTGAACTTCAAACTCTTCAATATGAACAGACGTAAATACATCTTCTGCCACCACTCTTTCAGAAATTACAATAGCATCTTCAAAGTTATATCCCTGCCAAGGCATAAAAGCTACAAGTAAGTTTTTACCTAATGCCAGTTCACCTTTCTGAGTACAGAAACCTTCGGTAATGGGTTGTTTTTTCTTAACCTTATCCCCTTTTCTGACAATAGGAACAATGTTAATGGCAGTATCCTGATTAGTTCTTTTGAACTTTGTAAGATGATATTCTTTTTCAGGTCCGTCAAAAGATACTAATTCTTCCAGCGGATTTCTGTCATAGCGGATAACAATTTTATTGGCATCTACATAAATAACTTCTCCGTCCCCTTCGGCAAGTATAACAGCACGGGAGTCTATGGCTACTTTACCTTCCAGGCCTGTTCCTACAATCGGAGACTCAGGGCGGAGGAGGGGTACAGCCTGACGTTGCATGTTTGAACCCATCAAGGCACGGTTAGCGTCATCATGTTCTAAAAACGGAATAAGGGAAGCGGCAATACCTACAATCTGGTTTGTACCGATATCCATGTATTTCACTTCCTGTGGTTCTGTGATTGGAAAATCTCCTTCATAACGCACTTTTACAAGTTCTGTGGAAAAACTGCCGTCTTCTTCAATAGGTGTATTAGCAGTACATATTTTTTGTCCGTCTTCCTCTTCTGCACTTAGATACACTACTTTGTCTGTGGCTTTGCCGTTTTCTACTACACGGTAAGGAGTTTCAATAAAACCCATACTGTTTACTTTGGCATATACACACAAAGAAGAGATAAGACCGATATTCGGACCTTCGGGAGTTTCAATAGGACATAAACGACCGTAATGTGTGTAGTGAACGTCCCTTACCTCAAAACCTGCTCTTTCACGAGAAAGACCGCCAGGCCCGAGGGCGGACATACGGCGTTTGTTTGTCAGTTCTGCCAAAGGATTAGTCTGGTCAAGAAACTGGCTTAACTGACTTGTACCAAAGAAAGAGTTAATTACGCTGGAAAGAGTTCTTGCATTGATAAGGTCTTGCGGTTTGAATACTTCATTGTCGCGGATATTCATACGCTCACGTATAGTGCGTCCCATACGAGATAAACCTGTGCTAAACTGTGCATACAACTGTTCACCTACGGTGCGCACTCTACGGTTAGAGAGATGGTCAATATCATCTACAATATATTTATTATTGATAAGGTCAATCAGATGACGGATAATAGCGACAATATCTTCACGGGTGAGTACCATGCTATTTCCGTTGGGGTCTATGCCATAGCCAGAAAGTTTTTTGTTAATTCTGTAACGCCCAACTTCGCCTAAATCATAGCGTTTTTCAGAGAAAAACAATCGGTCAATGATGCCTTTTGCTGTTTCATCATCAGGAGCATCGGTGTTGCGGAGCTGGCGGTAAATAAGTTCAATAGCTTGTTTTTCGGAGTTGGCACTGTCTTTTTGGAGTGTATTAAAAATAATCTGATATTCATTGATGTTTGCCTTTTCAGGAACAATAATAATAGAATCAATATCTGTCTGTTCTAGAATGGTTTCAATGTCGTTTTCGTCAAGAATATGGTCGCGTTCAAAAATGACTTCATCACGCTGGATAGAGATAACTTCACCCGTATCTTCGTCTACAAAGTCTTCCATCCAAGTTCTGAGTACACGTGCGGCGAGTTTTCTGCCTATAGCTTTTTTAAGGTCTTTCTTGTTATTTTTAATTTCCTCTGCCATTCCAAAGAGCGCAAGAATGTCTTTGTCTGTACTGAATCCGATAGCACGGAGAAGGGTAGTTACGGGGAATTTTTTCTTACGGTCAATATACGCATACATAACGTCATTGATGTCCGTAGAAAATTCTATCCATGAGCCTTTGAACGGAATAACACGAGCAGAGAATAGTTTTTTGTTATTCGGGTGTTTAGTAGAACCAAAGAATACTCCAGGTGAGCGGTGTAATTGACTTACAATCACGCGCTCTGCCCCATTGATAATAAAAGTACCTTTGGGGGTCATATAAGGAATATTACCCAAAAACACCTCTTCTTCTACGGTTTGAAAGTCTTCATTTTCGGGATCATTACAGGATAATCTTAACCTTGCTTTGAGAGGTACAGAGTAGGTAAGTCCTCTTTCTTGACACTCTTCAATAGAATAACGGGGAGGGTCTACGAAGTAATCCAAAAACTCTAACTTGAAATTTTCACGGGAATCTGTAATAGGAAAATTTTCCTGAAATACTTTGTTTAATCCTTCGGAAGAGCGATTATCAGGGGTAGTTTCTATTTGTAGGAACTGTTTAAAGGATTCTATCTGAATATCCAGAAAATCCGGATAATCAATAATAGGTTTAGCTTTGGCAAAGGTAATTCGCCCTTCAGGAGTAATATTAGCTGTGGATTTATTTTTAGCTTTTGCGCACATAATAATAGTTGCAACGGTTTATGCTGTAAGCAAGGGGCAAAGTTACAAATTTTTTGTCAAATCAGTGGATTTTTCTTATTTTTTCTGTAATATGCTGATAATGAAATATAAAAAAAAAACAGCACAATGTAACTTGTGCTGTTTTAAGCTTTTGGTCAGGACAAGATATTATAATTACATATACTGTCTGTCAATGATGTAAGTTTGACCTGTATGAACTGTAATATTAACAGGTATAATGTTGAAGTGGAAGCGAGGGTCAGTTACAGTAGCAGTTTGTTTCTGAGGTGCAACAAATTCTTCAAACATTAAAGTCATAGGGACTCCATTGGAAGCAGCAGGTACTGTTAAAGTATATTCACCAGAACCATCAGTAGTAGCAGAGAGAGTAGTACCTTCAATAGCAACACTTATAATTTCACCCGCAGTACCTGGGTTCATGTTAGGATACATGAAAGAAGAGGCTAGGGTTGCAGTAACTTTTTTATTAGAAGCATTGGATACACCAGGAACAGTTAAATCATCATCATAAGTAAGTTTACCTTTGATAGTAGCCGTACCTTCATTAACACTCCAAAGAGTAATGATAGAAGAAGCATAGCGAACTTGTCCTGCATCTACATGGTCAGCGGCGCCATTACGTAAGTTAGCAGTGAAGCGAACAGTAGTGTGGTTAGCTAAAGTAACTGTACCTGTTACGATACCAGGTTTTAAGTTGAAAGTAGCAATACCATCTTCTTTTACGGTGATTTGTTTAGAAACTTCACCTTGTGCAACGGTTACTACAGCACCTGCTACGCTAGCGGCAGTTTTACCTGTGGTGGTGTTAGCAGCAGAAACTACGTTCACGCTGTAAACAATGTCAATGTTACCGTCAGGAATACCATCACTGTCAGACATACCTGAATTGTTGGTTTCTACGGTTTCTTTTTTGGTACAAGCTGTAAAGAACACTGTGCCCACTGCAAATAAAGCAGCAAAAGCAAAAACTGATAACTTTTTCATAAGTTTAGAAATTTAAGAACGTGTTGAAATTTTGGCAAATTCAGTGGCAATAATGGCACAGTGTTTGAGTTATTTTATTTATTTTGTCAAAAACTACGTTTTAGCTTGTGAATACTTATTTTAATTAAGTGAATGAGCGTTTTTTACTCTTTAAAGAATTTTCCTGAACCTGTTTCTGTTCTTACGTAATACAACCCTGAACTTAAATCAGCAACATCTATAGTATGTGTACCTTTATTTAAGGTATAGATTTTTGCTAATTGTCCTGCGCTGTTCCATATTTGCACTGTACTTGTTGTTTCTAAGCTTATATTGATGTATTGTTGTGCAGGGTTAGGATAAACGGTAAGATAAGGTTGTGATATAGTTACGTCTTGTAAGTCAGAACCTATACCATGCTGTAATACTATACTTCTAGGTCCTACACCTGTAACAAAAAAGTCTTGTAGATTACCAAAAGCATCATAACGATTAACTTTACCAAAACTGAAAAAATCTGTAATTCCACAGAAAAATTGATTATTTATATGGTCATAACAAATTCCATAGATTGCGTCAGTAAAAACCGTATCAATAGTATTACCTGAAATTAGTGTTTGTGTAGCAAGGTCAAAACGTTTTACCCAGTATTTGGGATTGGTAAAGCTACCGTTTGTTGCAACAAAATATAATCTTTGATAAGTAGTATCCACGGTCATACCTCCGTAAGAAATTAAACCTGTATTTGTAGTAGTAATAGTAGACGTTATCAAATCAATTTTTGTAACAGCAGAGTTGGTATAATTTGTAGTGCAGAATACATAAGCACTTGTGCCATGAATATATACATCTTGCGGGTTCAAAGCCGTTGCAAACTGTTGCACAATTGTACCATTAGCTAAGTTAACTACGGCAAGAGTATCTTCAACACCGAAAGCATTTACACATACTGCGGCAAGGTTACCTGTCGGTGTAAATGCAAATCCTTCGCAAGCCCCTTTTAATCCTGGAGTACTCCATTTTAACATTTTAGTATTTAGGCTGTATGCTTGAAAATAAGGCGCGGCATCACGAGTAACATACAAAATGCTATCTTTTACTTTGGCAACGCGTACTCCGTCAATAAAAATGCTATCTATTTTTTGCATAGTAGTAGGGTTAATGGTGTAAACTACGGTATCGTAAGCGGCATATAGTTTATTATTTGCCATGTACAAGTTTGTTCCAAAGTTGCTTGGGTTATTTACAGGGGTTGTACTTTCGCTGTAAGTGGGATAATTGGTTTTTGTAAGACTTCCGTTGCCCATTCCGTAGGCGCCCTCATTAAGCACGTACACATGTTGTAATACGGTTTGTGCTTTCATCATTGGTACTACAAGCCCGAGAGCGAGTACCGTTAAGAACCATTTTATTGTATTCATAGTTTAACAGATTTCAGTTTTGTAATGCTGTTACAATATAGCCATACTGTTCAGGAAAAATAAAGTTTAACCACAACATAAGTACAAATGCAGAGAAATTTTCTGCCTTTTTTATGTTACGGTACACCTTTGCTCATTCCGCGAAGCAATGTGTACTATTGTATTATGAAGTATCCTGACTGAGAACTTAACTTTACATGCCTTCTCATGCTTTGGGTAAGCACAATGGCTTTGTATGTAAAGCATTCGTGTTCATCACAGTTGCGCGACAGTGTAGGATTTTCACCTAACTTCCATACATAATACAATGCAACAGCGGTGCAAATATAGCAAGGTTTTTTTAATCACAAAAATTTATGCGGGTAAACATCATAGAAACTCAAATCTAAATCAAAACAAGGTTAGCTGGCTATTTTCTCTCAGTGGAACTCTGAACAAGGTTAAATCATATTCAGGCAAAGTTTTATCTTTCATATATTTTTGAACAGAAGTTTTTACAGTATACGCTATCATCTCGGCTATTTTTCCTGAACCTTTCATACGAAATTTTGGGCGATAATCTGATAAACTTCCATTATGACAATCTTGTATTTGATGTAATACTTTATCAGCTAAATCGGGATACGTTTTTTGTATCCAATCCACGAATAGGTCTGCTATACTGCCATTTAAACGTACAATGGTATATCCTACACCTAATGCCCCTGCTTCTGCGGCTTGTTTTATGATAGTAGGTACTTCATGGCTATTGAGCGAAGGAATAATAGGTGCAACCATCACACGTACAGGTATACCTGACTGTGAAAGTTCGCGTATTACCTTCAAACGTTGTAAAGGAGCTGATGTACGAGGTTCTAAATGTTGTTTTAATTCATTACTCAGCGTTGTAAGTGAAATGTTTACATGTACTAAACGCAGTTTGGCTAATTCTTGTAAAATATCAATATCTCTCAAAATTAGGCTATTTTTGGTAATAATGCTTACAGGATGCTTATATTCTAAACAAATTTCTAATATCTGTCTGGTAAGTTTGAAAGTACGCTCCGCAGGTTGATAACAATCTGTATTGCCTGATAACATAAAAGGAGTAGGCTTCCAATTTTTTTTCTCAAAGGTTTCTCGTAGAAGTTGTGGTGCATTATGACGAACAAAAATCTTTTGTTCAAAGTCTAATCCTGCGCTTAATCCCCAGTACTCATGCGTAGTACGCGCATAACAATACGTACACCCGTGTTCGCAACCCTGATATACATTAAGCGAATAGGAAAGTGCTATATCTTCACTTTCTACTTTATTCATGATGTTTCTGGGAGTATCTTCTAAAAAAGTGGTTTTTTGTTGTAGTTCTATGGGAATATCACAATAAGTATCATCTTTTACATCATATTCATAGCGCAAAAACGGGTTTTTAGTATTGGTTTGACTGCCACGACCTTTTATTCTGTTTTTCATAGAACAAAGTTAATAAAAATAGGAATAATCGCAAAAAAATTATTTTTTATTACGGCTTGAACATGTACAATAAGTAGATTTTACGTATTTTTGTAGCGTATGTATGATTTACGGATTTTATACCATTTAGGGCGATATACACTTATGTTAGGAACATTTTTTAGAAAGCCTGAAAATAACAAAATTTATTGGGAGCAATTTATGCGCAATGTAAATTCTATTGGTTTTGGAAGTCTGGGAATTGTGTTTTTAATCAGTATATTTATTGGAGCAGAGAGTGCATTAGTGGCTATGTATCAAATCACTTCCCCTTGGATACCTGATACATTAGTTGGCAGTGTAGTAGAACGCTCTATGAAATTAGAATACGCACCTACTATTACAGGATTAGTATTAGCAGGTAAAATGGGGTCAAATATTGCTTCGGAATTAGGCACTATGCGAGTAAGCGAACAAATTGACGCATTAGAAGTCATGGGTATTAACTCATCAGGATATTTGATTATGCCCAAAGTAGTAGCGGCTGTACTTTTATTTCCTATACTAGTTACCATTGCTTGGATACTCGGTATTCTTGGAGGATATTTAGCTGTAAAATACGCAGGTGATGTAACCGTACAAGATTATATCAATGGTATGCGATTAGAATTTATTCCTTTTGAACTTGCGTTTATGCTTATCAAATCTGTGGTTTTTGGTTTTTGTATCTCGTCTATATCTGCTTATCAAGGATATAATGTAAAAGGTGGTGCATTAGAAGTAGGCGATGCAGGTACAAAAGCCGTAGTATATTCCTGTGTTATGATTTTATTCATGGACTTTATTCTTGCAAAAATTCTGCTTTAATAACATGCAAAATTTTTCCGATTTATACGTACAGGTACGTAACAAAGAAAACCGCATCTATAATGATGAAGAAGTACGCGAACTGCCGTACCTAAAAGTACACCAACATAGTAAAGAATGGAATATCCGCGCTAAAAACGCTGAACTTTTAAGAAATTATATTCAAAAACGATATAAAAATTCTCTAAACATTATTGAAATAGGTTCAGGTAATGGCTGGCTGTCTTATTTTTTAGCTCAAATACCGAATAGCTATGTTACAGGAATAGAAATCAACGAGTATGAGTTAGAACAAGCAAAACGCTTGTTTAACTCAAAAAATCTTGTTTTTCATTCTAAAAACCTCACTGAAATTGATTTTTCTCAATATAATATAGTTATTTTTGCGGCTTCCGTTCAATACTTTGAACAACCACAAAATATCTTTAATCTTGTTTTTACTCAAAATTCTTACATTAACATCATTTGTATGGATACTTTTTGGTACAAAAACGAACAGCAAGCTATGCAAGCAAAACAACGTACTAAAAAATATTATACCGAACTTGGTTTTCCACAAATGGCAGAGTGCTATTATCATCATACTTTTGAGGTATTAAAACCTTATACTTTTCAGGTATTGAACGAGAGTTTATTCTATAAAATAATGTTAAAATTACAAGGTTTGCCTTTTATGCCGTGTATATCCATACAACTGAAAAACAACAAGTAATAAAACTACACTTGTTTTACTTGACTTACAAAATTTTTTGAAAAAATAGAAAATTTCTATATATTTGCACATCTATTACATTTTATTCGTAAATAAGCAATCTTTTACTTTACTGCACTATGATATAAGCTAAAACAGCTTTAATTACATAGTCAAATGAAAACAATCAAAAATGTAGCATTCCTATTGGTAATGCTAATCTCAGCAAAGCTAAGTGCGCAAACCTTTACAGTTACTTTGGACTGGACTAAAAAAGCCAATCCTATGAACAATTCCATAAATTCCGTAGGTTTTCGCGCAGACGGACAGAAAGTACTCAGTGGTACAAATTGTCATCCTGCTTCTATCAGAATGTTTGATGTAACTACTTCTGACCTTCTATGGGATTACAACGTAGGTACGCACTATATGTGCATTATGGGCGTAACTTTCAGCGCTAATGCTAATTATATTGCGGCTATTGAAGAGTTCGGTAATATCTTTCTCTTTGATAACACAGGAACAACACCTGTTATTATAGACACCATCAATACGGCAACTTCGTATGCTTTTTGTACAGCAATTTCTCCACTTAATGATAAAGTAGCCGCAGGCTGTTCAGGTGGAAGGCTTAAAATTTACAACATATCAGGTGGAACGCTTTCTAATAACATTCTTGCACATTCAGGTTGGGTTACAGCCGTAGCATATTCTCCTAATGGCAATAAAATCGTTACAGGTGGCAGTGATGACAAAGTTAAAATATGGACAAAAACAGGTACACTTTTATTTACTTGTTCAGGACACACAGGCGATATAACCAGCGTAAAAGTAACTCCCGATAGTAATTATGTAATCTCTGCTTCCCAAGATAAAACCATAAAAATATGGGATATCAATACAGGTACTTTAATTCGTACTATTACGGGACATACAAGGTCTGTAAATGGCATAGATATATCCCCTGATGGTACAAAGATAGTATCTGCTTCCAGTGACTCCAGTTGTAAAATATGGAACTTTGCTACGGGAGACTTAATAACTACTTTCGGAATAAGAGATAGCGGTTCAGTAAATTCTGTTGCTTGGTCATCTGATGGCAGTAGGATTGTTACAGGTAATCAAAAAAGTGATATTTCAATATGGCGGGTTAATACTTCTTCATCTATACAAGATGCTTTTTACACTATTTCACTAAACTTATTTCCTAATCCTGCCCAAGATAATTTTACCATTGAAATACCTGTATCCGCATCAAACGGGCAGTTGAAATTGTATGATTGTCTTGGAAGAGTTCTAAAAACATATTCTAATCTTTCACAACCTTTCATAACCATACCTACCACAGATTTTGATGATGGAATGTATTTTGTTGTGTTGCAGGCAGAAAATACACGCGCTATAAGCAAACTCATCATAAAAAAATAGTTTTTAGAAAATCTCTTGATGTAAAACCAAAGAATAGGCTTGTGGTTTTTCTTTGAAGAGTACTTTGGTTTGTTTCCAGACCGTGTTAAAAAGCTCGCTATTGCGGTAGTTTTCTAAATCCTGTTCTGTATTCCATACGCTATACGTATAAAAACGATTAGGCATGTGAACATCTTTATGTAATTCTAATTTTGTACATCCTACTTGATTTCTGATTTGTTTAGAACATTGTTCAAACAAAGTCAAGAAGTCTTTTACTTTATTTTCTTCAAAGGTCATTATTACGATACGTACAAGCATACAGCAAAAATACAGGAATAAATATTAAACTTGCACCGTTATTTTGTAGTTTACTTCAACTATGATAGGATACATAAAGAAAAAACGCTTGGAATACTGGTTTCACACAGGATTAGCCACCTTAGAAAATGGCTTGTATGAACGGGCTGTTAAGTATGGTAAAAAAATTATCAGTCAATATCCTGAATTTTCAGGGGGGTATGACATTCTTGCGAGTGCATTAGAAGGCTTGGGAAAGAATGATGCGGCTTTGCAGGTATTAGAGGAAGGCATTAAAAAAGCCCCGCAGTCTTATATTTTATGGGAAAAATTAGGCTTACAGCACTCTAATCGCGAAAAATACCAAGAAGCTATAGAATGTTTTGACAAAGCAATACGTATAGAAAGTAAAGTAGAAAGTTTGTATTACAATAAAGCAGTAGCGTTGGCTAATATGAACAAATTTTATGAGGCTTTATCTTGTTTAGAACAAATTATTGCTTTTAATGACGAGTTTTTTATGGCTTACATTCTGCAAGCCTCTATTCTTAATAAATTAGGCGTATTTTCTCAACAAATAGAACCCGTTGATAAAGCTATAGAACGTATGGAAATTCTGAGCAAAGTATCTTTTGAACGTTTTGGTGTAAGCAACAAAACAGAATTAGAATATAAAATCTATGAAAATCTTCTGCATTCGTATTTAATTAAAGAAGATGTTGAAAAGGCGCAAGAAATGCAGGAGAAATTAGAACAACTTGCAAAAAAACAAAAATAAGCAAAATACCCGCTTATGCTGTTAGCTATTGAGTCTTCGTGTGATGAAACTGCGGCTTCGGTTTGTGATTTACAAGGTAAAATCTTGTCTAATGTGCTTCGTACACAAGCTATCCATGCCCAGTATGGTGGAGTAATTCCTGAATTAGCATCACGCGCGCACCAACAGACGATAATTACGGTTGTTAAACATGCTTTACAAGTTGCTCAAATAAGTAAAAATGATGTTCAAGCCATTGCGGTAACACAAGGTCCTGGTTTGATAGGTGCGTTATTAGTAGGTGTTCATTTTGCCAAAGGATTTGCATTAGCTAAAAACATTCCTTTAATCGGAGTAAATCATATAGAAGCGCATGTGCTTGCCCATTTAATAGATAATCCCGATATAGAGTTTCCGTTTTTATGTTTATTAGTTTCAGGTGGGCATACGCAAATTATGTATGTAAAAAATCCCTTAGAAATGGAGATTATAGGACGCACATTAGATGACGCCGCAGGAGAAGCCTTTGATAAAGGGGCAAAAATGCTTGGTTTTTCTTATCCAGGTGGGCATATCATAGATAAATATGCTCAAAATGGTAACCCCGATTTTTACAACTTCCCAATTTCTGACGTCCCTTACTTTAATTACAGCTTTTCAGGATTAAAAACCGCGCTTTTATATTATCTACAAAAACAAAAACCTGAATTTATTCAGCATAATCTTGAAAATATTTGTGCTTCTTATCAGCATGCTATCAGTAAAGCACTTTTGGATAAATTTACACAAGCTATCAAAAAATACAAACCCAAAGCGATTGCATTGGCAGGAGGAGTAGCCGCAAATTCTTATATCCGAACAAAGTTCATGGAACTAGGCAAAACCTTTAACCTTGAGGTGTATATCCCAAAATTTGAGTACTGCACAGACAATGCCGCTATGATTGCCATAGCAGGATTACATCTCTGGAAAGCAGGTAAAATCAGCGGTTTAGATATGACGCCTTTTACTATGTATACCTAAAACATAAATATCTATATTTTACTTTTTCTGATTTTTTCTATCTCTTCAATACTTAAGCCTGTTAGTTCCACAGTGAGTTCATTGTCAAAACCTTTTTCTATAGCTTTTTTTGCAATTTCAATGGTTTTCTCTGCTATTTTTTTCTCCATATATTCCTCTTGTTCAATTTTTAAGGAAAACGCTTCACTGGCTTTGTAATGCAGATAATCTAAATAACGGTTATAACCATAGTGCTGTTCATTATCTAAACACATAAGGTCTAATACTTCTTTGGCTTCTGTAAGTCCTTTTGCCTTAAAATCGTCTTTGACTTCGCTGTTTTTAAGAAAATATATCCATTCGTCTAACGTGTTTTTAGCTACATCATTAAACTGATTGACCTTGATAAGATAATACTCTGGAAATATATCCTTT
>CALIZB010000162.1 GCA_938028625.1 uncultured Bacteroidia bacterium
GGTATATAGACCAAACAGGCAAAGAGGTTATACCCTGCGTATATGATTACGCAGATGATTTTCACGAAGGTTTGGCTAAGGTAAGGCGTGACGGTAAGTATGGGTGTATAGACCAAACAGGCAAAGAGGTTATACCCTGCGTATATGATGACGCAGGTGATTTTCACGAAGGTTTGGCTAAGGTAAAGCGTCGCGGTAAGTATGGGTATATAGACCAAACAGGCAAAGAGGTTACACCCTGCGTATATGATCACGCATATAGTTTTCACGAAGGTTTGGCTAGGGTAATGCGTGACGGTAAGTGGGGGTATATAGACCAAACAGGCAAAGAGGTTATACCCTGCGTATATTATAAAGCAGATGATTTTCACGAAGGTTTGGCCGAGGTAAAGCGTGATAATAGATATTTTTTTATTAACAAGGAAGGTACAGAGTATTACGAACCATAGTACATAAGCTTTTTATGCCTAAAAAATTTGTAAAAATTTTTAGATATTTTTAGAATACATTTTTGTTGTGTCTGTATTAGAAACAGGGTAAGGATGTTTGCCTGTAAAACAGGCAGAGCAATAGCTTTCTTGAACATTATATATTTCTCCTACGGCTTTAAACAAACCTTCTTTAGAAAGATATGCTAGGCTATTTACACCCAAGAATTGACGTATTTTTTCTATGTTTTCTTGCATTTGGTATGCAATAAGTTCTGATTTTTTAGGGAAGTCCATTCCGTAATAGCACGCATCAATAATAGGAGGAGAAGTAATTCTAAAATGTACTTCTTTTGCTCCTGCATTACGTATCATATTCACGAGTGTGCGTGAAGTGTTTCCTCTTACAATAGAGTCATCTACTAAAACTACAATTTTGTTTTTTAGTATTTCTTTTACGGGATTAAATTTAAGTTTGAGTTTATCTACCCGCATACCTTGGTGGGGCATAATAAAAGTTCTACCGATATAATGGTTTCTGATAAGAGCTAGTTCTAATCTACACTTATAGCCTAGTTTTTGGCATTCTTGTACATATTCTACTGTGGCGGTATTGCTGGAATCAGGTACATTAACGACAATAACTTCTTCTTCGCATTCGGGTATAGGGGCTTCATGGGCAAGGATTTGTCCAAATTTTCTGCGCATGCTATCTACGGAATGCCCAAAAATGATACTGTCAGGGCGAGAGAAATAAATATATTCAAAAATACAGCGTGCAAGTTGTGTTTCTTGCTTAAAGGTATGCACAAAATAACCTTTTTGATTAACTTCATGAATTTCTCCGGGTTCTACTTCTCTGATAAAATCAGCAGAGATTAAGTCTAAGGCGCAGGTTTCGCTGGCAAAACAATAGCTATCTTCTATTTTACCTACACATAAAGGTCTAAATCCTTTGCTATCGCGTACAGCTATCAAACTTTCATTAGTCATGATAAGCAAAGAAAACGCACCTTCTAGATACAAGAGTGCTTTTTTTAGGGCTTCTACTAAATTTGTTTCATGAGTTTCGTCCAAGAGATGTATAATTACTTCTGTATCAGAATTAGAGTCAAAAATGTAGCCTCTTTCTTCAAGATGCTTACGAATATTTTTTGCATTAGATATGTTTCCGTTGTGAGCTAAGGCAATGGTTCTACCTTTAAAGTCTCCTATAAGTGGCTGTATGTTGCATTTATTGTCTGAGTCTCCCGCTGTAGAATAACGATTATGTCCAATAGCAATGTTACCACGCAGGACTTGTGTAAATAAAGAGTCATCTTCAAAAACTTTGGTAACTAAACCTAATTCTCTGTGATGATAAAACATTTGTTTGCCTATTTGTGCGGTTACAATACCTGCGGCTTCCTGTCCTCTGTGCTGTAAAGCATATAACCCGTAATATACGTATCGCGAAGCTAACGAATTATTGAATATACCAAATATTCCACAATGCTCTTTGAGGGTTTTCATATAAAGAAGTGCAAAGCTACAAAATTTTGTGTATATTATGTACGGTGCATTGTGAGAAACAAAATAAAAGGTGTTAGTTCAAAATGGATAAAATGTGTTTTATACTGTGTTGAAAATAAAAATGAATGCTTTGGCTTACTAATAAATTATCATACTTTTTACATATTTTTGTGCTATGATTATTGCTAATCCAATATACGATGCTGTTTTTAAATATCTCATGCAGGATAAGAAAGTAGCTAAACTCATGCTTTCTGCAATCTTACAAATGCCTATTTTAGACCTACAATTCAACGCACAAGAATTTAATGTAGAAACCGATTATTTCTCTGTATATAGAGTAGACTTTAAGGCTACTATTGAAAAAAAAGATGGAAAAAAAATCGTTGTATTAATAGAATTGCAAAAAATAAAGTTTAGTATAGAAGACGTATTTCGTTTTAGAACTTATTTAGGACAACAATATATCTCAACCTCTAATGTAGATAAAAATAATAAGCCTTTGCCTATCATCACTATTTATATTTTAGGACACTATCTAGAAAATTACCAAGATAGCCCTATTTTAAGAATACAAAGAGAAATTATAGAACATGGTACAAACAAAGTATTAGAGAAGGGTAAAAGTGATTTTATAGAACTACTTACTCATGATAGTATCATTATTCAAATTCCTGCATTAGAAAAGAAAAAAAACAAAACTGATGAATTAGAAAAATTATTAGATATTTTCAGATTAGTGAAAGAACATGAAGTACAATTTAATGAACAAAGCATACGTAAAGATTATTTTCCTATTCTTAGGCGTTTGAAAAAAGCAATATCCGATGAATATATAAAATCTGTTATGACGGTAGAAGACGAAATAATAGAAAAGCTAAAACGTAAGGAAGCAGAATTATTAGAAAAAGATGATATTATCAAACAAGAAAAACAAAGAGCAGATAAAGAAAAACAAAGAGCAGATGAGAATCAAAAACAATTAGCACAAAAAGAAAATGAATTAAAGCAAGAAAAACAACGAGCAGAACAATTAGAAAATGAAAAAGTAAAAATGATTAAATTTATGATTGATAATGGTGTGCGTATAGAACAAATCAAAAAAACTCTAAATATAGATGATGCATTTCTAAAAAATCATGATTTAATATAAATTTTTACGCGGATTTTTATACTATAAAAAAACACTTTGGAGGTGTTCAAAATAGATAAGATGTGTTTATAGTGTGGATTATTATTTTGAAAATAAAAATCAGTGCAAACCTGTGTGCTATTTAGAACACAGATGAACAGATTTTGGCTTACTAATAAATTATGATATTTTTTTGCACCATAACTAAAATACAAAACGGACAGAACTGCCCGTTTTGTTTATGTCTTTATCTACCAACTATATCTTACTCTATGTGCTGATTTTATCTTCTAAGGTATGCCATGCACCACCGTTATGTACTTCTTTAAAGCCCATAGCTTTTAATACACGTTTAGCAGAAGCACTACGTATTCCTGACGCACAGCAAGTAATGAGAGGTACATTTTTATCTAATTTTTCTGCTTTTTTGGATATCTCTGAAAGAGGTATGTTTATACTACCTTTGATATGTCCGCCTTTATATTCTGCAGGAGTACGTACATCAATTATTTTTGCACCCTTAGCTACAAGCTCGGCATAGTTTACTTTTGTGCCTTGTCCAAAAAGGCTTTTTAACCACTGAAACATACTTTTACTTCATTTTTGCATTAACATCTAACCAACTACCCCCATTGACGCATTCTATTCCATGCTGATTAAGAAACATTTTAGCCTGGCCGCTTCGCATGCCACTAGCACAGCACAAGATGATAGGTTGTGCCATACTTTTTATTTTGTCAATGTAAACAGGCAATTCATTCAAAGGAATGTTAATACTACCTGCTACATGCCCTCCCATATATTCTTGGGGCGTTCTTACATCTATTATAGTACTCATAATTTTTATGAATTAAAACTTCGGTTATTTTTTGCTTTCTTTTTTCTCAAACATACTGAAAAACAAACCTCCCATCATAGCTCCATACAACGTACTATTCAAGGGGCGAGACGTGATAGCACACGTTCCTGACGCACAGCCTACGTAATAATAATACGCATATCCTGCTATCATTCCTAAAACTATTCCGAATAGCGTTAATTTGTAGGATAAAAGTTTATTTAGCATGTTTTTTAAGTTTATGAGTGCAAAGTTCAGTATATTTTTTTGACCGTACAGTTACCAAAGTTACATACTGCTGACAGTAATAAAAAATTGTAGGTTTTACATCGTATTGAAAGAACTTTTGTAATATTGCGCATAAGAATACAACTATGGCAGGATATACTTCTCATTCTCATCAAGAGATAGATAATACCAAATATGAGTTTACCGAAGAAGAACTCAAACAAGTGCAATATCATATTAGCAAATACCCCGATAAACAATCTGCGGTGATGCCTGTTTTATGGATGGCACAAGAAAAATATGGTTGGTTATCTGACGGAGCTATACAGTTAGTTGCAGACAGTATTGGTTTATCTTTTGCACATGTGTACGGTGTAGCTACTTTTTATACTATGTATTTCAAGCGCAAAATGGGTAAATACCTTTTGGAGATATGCACATGCTTAACCTGTGGTATCTGCGGAGGACCAGAAGTGTTAGAATACACCAAAAAGAAAATTCAAGCTAATGAAGAAGGTATATCCCCTGACGGTTTATTTTGGGTACGTGAAGCAGAATGCCTTGGCGCGTGTGATACCGCACCTGTTATGCAGTTTAATAATGGGCATTATGTACATAACCTTAACAATGATACTATTGATAAGCTAATAGATGAGGTTCGTAAGGGCAGACTGCCTGAATTTGTATCTATTCCTTTGCGAGACCAAAGCATAATAGACGACTAAAACGCTTTATTCACTTGATTTTTACACTAATTTTGTTTTTTGATTAAATTATTCAGAACTTTGCAACGTTTTTATCTTATTTATTACCATGAAATTCCACTTATTGTTATTGATTAGCCTTTCCTTCCAAGTTGTTTTAGGGCAGTCTAAATATAAAGATTCCGTAGTAGTACGTGAAGTTACTGATGCTGATGCTTTGAACCCTGTACTAGCCACCTCTGCGGTTACTTCCTCTATTTTAAGGAATGTGTTTCAATCCCTTTGTGCCACAGACCCTAATACATTGAAAACAGTTCCTGTATTAGCTACAAATACCCCTAAAATTTCAGAAGATGGCTTATCTTTTGAATACGAAATCCGTAAAGAAGCGGTATGGGATAACGGCACACCGATTACAGGAAATGATTTTGCTTTTACGTTAAAAGTAATTAAAAACCCCAAAGTAAACGCGGCACATCTACGACCTAATTATTTGTTTGTAGAGGACGTAATTGTAGATGCAAATAACCCTAAAAAATTTACGGTTAAAACCAATGAAAAATATATGCTTGCAGAATTTATGCTTAATGTACTGAATATTATGCCTCAGTACAACTATGACCCGTACAATTTTATGAAAGATATTACTATTCCACAACTTAATAAAGAAGATGAAAGCGCTACAAACGATAATCTTATCAAATTTGCAGAAAATTTTAATTCCGATAAATTCAAAAAACTTCCCGCAAATATTTCAGGTTCAGGTGCATATATAGTTAAATCATGGACGTATGGTGACAGAATTGTACTGGAACGTAAAGAAAACTGGTGGGCAGACGCATTAGAAAATGAAAATGTGTACTTTCAAGCATATCCCAAAAGTATCATTCATAAAGTAGTTAAAAACGTTACTACAGCTATTGCTATGTTCAAACTTAATCAAATAGATGTGTTGTATGATTTGCCTGTAAAAGAATATCTAGCACTCAAATCCAGTATGGACGCTAACACTGTGGATTTTTCTACTCCCAATAAATTCAGCTATAATTATGTGGGGTTTAATCTTAAACCAGGTGAAGACAGAAAACCTTTCTTTACAGATAAAAAAGTGCGTAAAGCTATGGCACATCTTTTTGATGTAAATAAAATGATTGACAAAGTGATGCAAGGTTTTGCTACCAGAATTTCTAATGCAGCACTAGTAGAAAAAACAGAAGAATATGACAAATCTATTGCTTTTGTAGAATTTGCTCCCGAGAAAGCCGCAAAATTGTTAGATGAAGCAGGCTGGAAGGATACAAATAAAGATGGTATAAGAGATAAAAACATCAATGGAGAGCGTGTAGATTTAGAGTTTGACCTTGCCATCTCCGCAGGAAATGCAGACTATCGCAAGGTAGGATATATGTTTTCTGAAGTTGCCCGTACCGTAGGTGTGGTGGTACATGTATTGGAACAAGACCAGACTGTAAATATCAAATCCCGCAAAGAACATACTTTTGATATGTTTCTTGGCGGTTGGGTAGAAGAACCCGCACCTACAAATTTATATCAGATTTTTCATAGTAGTAACTGGGCTAACGGAGGATATAATTTTGTCGGTTTTGATAATCCCAAAGCAGATGAAATACTAACCAAAATCAATAAAGAACTGGATAAAACTAAACGCACTCAACTCAATTATGAATTTCAAAAAATTCTTGCCGAAGAGCTACCTTATGTATTACTATGGCAACCCAAAGCCTGTATCGTTGTGCATAAACGCTTTAATAATATCAAAACTTCGGTAACTTTTGCGAGTAACCCAGGATTTAATCCTGCTAATTTCCAGCCTAAATAATCTAATTCTATATCTTGGAAAATAACTTGTCGCAGTGGTGTATATTTTTTATGCCACTGTTTTTATTTGAATATGATTTTCATGCTATTATACACCATTTTCTGCAAAATTAAACCAACAATTTAAGGTTAAAATTGTGTACCAAGATATTTTTTTCTACTTTTGAACCTCAAAGAATTTACTGATTATGGAATTAGCTGATATTGGGCGTATTCTTGCCACTATTTTATCCATTGTAGGAGGGTTAATTACAGCCGCCGCAGGCATGGTATATGCCGAAAGAAAAGTAGCCGCCTTAATTCAACAAAGAAATGGTCCTAACCGCGTAGGTCCTTGGGGATTATTACAGCCTTTTGCAGATGTATTAAAACTCTTTATCAAAGAAGATATTGTACCTAGTATTTCCAACAAATTTGTACATTTTCTTGCACCTGTAATTTCACTTTTAGTAGCACTTTCCGCTGTAGCACTTATTCCTTTTGCCCATAATATATATATTGCAGATATTAACATTGGTATTCTCTACACTTTGGCTATTACTTCTATTGCTGTATATGGTATTACTCTTTCAGGCTGGAGCAGTAACAGTAAATATGCTTTACTCGGTGGATTACGCTCATCTGCACAAATGATTTCTTATGAACTCGCTATGGGGCTTTCCGTAGTAAGCGTTATTCTGCTTACCAATCATTTTTCTACAAAAGACGAGTACTTACGTTTAAGTTCTATTATTGATGCACAAACAACCGTTTGGAATATATTCCGTAATCCCATAGGCTTTCTTATATTCTTAACTTGTGCTTTTGCCGAGTGTAACCGCGCCCCTTTTGACTTAGCCGAAGCAGAACAAGAACTTGTAGGCGGGTTTCATACAGAATACAGTTCTATGAAATTCGGTACATTCTTTTTAAGTGAGTACATAAATATGTTTATGGCGTCTGCAATTACTAGTATATTATTTCTTGGTGGTTATCACATTCCGTTTGAAGGTCTTTTTGCAGACAAAATTAATCCTACACTGCTTTCAGTATTAGAAGTAATGATGTTTTTAACCAAGACTTCCTTTTTAATCTTTGTTTTTATTTGGGTTCGCTGGACTTTACCCCGCTTTAAATACAATCAGCTGATGAATATAGGCTGGAAAGTATTTTTACCTCTCTCGCTTCTTAACTTAGTAGTCATAGCGGCGGTTTTACTTTTTATCAAATAACAGCATCTGCTTATTCATAAAAACAAAAAGAGAATACCTGAACGGTATTCTCTTTTTATGTTGCACTTTTTTTCTTTATGTACTCGTTTACTTTTTTTCGTATTACTTCAAGGGCTACTGTCCATATTATTTCTTTGGCTAATTCCGAAACAAAAGAACTTTTATTGCTCGTGTAAGAAGGTTTCAAATCATTTTTTTTATCTTTTTTGTTGTTTGGTATTATATTCATTTTTTTACGTTTTCTCTTTTTGGATAACACATAGAATAATAACATAACACCTAGACTAGCGCCTAAAATAGCTACGTTTCGCTTATTGAGATATTGCTTTGATATTTCTTTCTTTAAATTTTCAGCTATATTTTGAGAAGTATATTTTTTCTCAACAGTAGAAATATCTTGCTGTATCTGTTTTTTTAATATCTCTAATTCTTTTAGTAGCTCTTGTTTTTCTTGTTCTAAATCCGATAAGGTTTTCATATAAAAATTTCAGTAGGCAAAAATCAAGCCATTAGCAAAAGTTTACTGCTATTTTATGATTTTATTCAAAAGTTTTTACTTCTTGATACTGATTAGCAATAACCATACTGCCCTGTTTGTTTACAAATCCTGCATAACCATCTATCACTACGGGAATAAAATCTGGGTGGGTTGTTATGCCAAAGGATTGTGCCTTTAGGGGAAGCATTTTACCTTGTTTGTCTATAAGTTGCCAAGTTTCTACCAATGTTTCTTCCTGCCTTTCTACTAATACAGGCGCTAATCCTTGATGAAAGTTTAACCCTGAAAGATATTTTTTTTCTATTACAAATTTACCTTTATGATTGATATAGCCCCAGAAATCTCCTACGCGCACACAGGCTAATTCTTCCGAAAAACCTAATGCACCATCAAACTGTATAGGAATAACTTCTTTTCCTGTTTCATTGATATATCCCCATTGATAATTGAGAGATACAGCCGCCAGACCTTCATTAAATCTACCTACTGCATCATATTTTGGCTCAATAAACCATTTACCTGTTTTATCCATATAACCCCATTTTTTATCTTTTTTAATAGCTATTTTACCCTCACTACAAGGTTTTATACTTTCATACTCAATAGGAATTATCATTTTACCTTTTTTATCAATTGCGCCCCATAACTTATTTTTACAAACCAAAGCAATACCTTCGTTAAAACCAATGATATTATCATATTCAAATGGAATGATAATTTCATTTTTTGGAGTAATTATGCCCCATTTGCCATCTTTTTTTACAGCCATAGTGCTTTCCTTAACTGATTCTGCATCTTCAAAACCACCTATAATAATTTTACCTTGTTTATCTATGTAATGCCATACAAAATGTGTATCTAACACTGCCGAGTAACCTTCCGAAAAACTCTCTGCATGCACAAACTGCGGTAGAATAACAGTTTTACCTTCTGTATTTACAAATCCCCATAGATTAAGTATTTTACCTTGATGGTCAATATAAAAAATATGCCCTTCTCTTTTTACCTTACAAACATCTTTTTCTATGCTTATCACTTCATCAAGATATTTTGCTATCTCCTTACCCTGTTTATTGATAATACTTAACTTTACAGAGTTATTCTTAAGTACAATTTGAACTATCGCTAGTCCATGAATGAATTTACTTGCTTTATAGTATTTAGGTTCAATTTGCCATTGTCCTGTACTGTTTATGTATCCCCATAATGACATTTGTTCATCTTTTTTAGGACATAATCCTTCACTAAATTCCCCTAAATGATTTTTATCTGTAAATGGTGTAATTTCTGTGTTATTGGTGGTAATATAAGTAATTTTTTTGTCTGTATTTTCTACTTTGGCAATACCATTTTCAAAAGGATATACATTAAAATACATACAAGATACAACAAGTTTGAGTGTGCTGTCTAAAAATCCCCACAGTTTATTCTTTTTTACTCGGTAAAAGCCGTTTCTGAGTTCATCAATAAACTCGTACTCTATGGGAACTATAATTTTACCTTGTTTATTGATTATGCCCCATAGTTTGTTTTTTTGTACGCGTGCGTAACCTTGTATAAAATCCGATACTTTCTCGTATTCAGGAGAAATAACAAAATTCCCTGTTTTATCTATAAATCCCCATTTCTGATGATACAGCACCGCACTTAATCCTTCCTGAAACAGATGAGCATCTTCAAATTTGGGTTCGGTAATCAGTTTTTCTGTATCTACGGGCATAAAAGTCCATAACGTTTCGCGCTTAATGCGTGCCATACCTTCGGTTACGGCTACCTTATGTTCACTTACTACTTCACCTTTTTTATTGATAGCCTGCCAAATATCATTTTTTTTGACCATAGCATAACCTTGCTTGAAAGCAATGGCATTTTCATATTCACAGGGAATAATAATTTTCATTTCAGGATTTATGAAACCATATTTGCCTTTTTTCTTAATAATTGCTAATCCTTCAATAAAAGGAGTAGCTTCTGTGTATGTTTCAGGGCTTATTTTTTTGCCTGTTTTATCTATAAAAAAATACTGACCGTCTTTTTTAACCGTAGCAATCCCTTGATGAAATAAAGAGGCTTCCTGATACTGTGCAGGAATAATCCATTCATTTTTTTCATTGATATAACCATATAAACCGTATTTTTTAGAAACTGCTAAACCTTCATAAAAATGTTTTTCAGGTGTAGTTACAGCTATGCGTACAGGCGCAAGCTGGGAAAAACTGTTAAACCACACTAAAAACAGAAAAACATACACAGATACAAGAATTTTCATGATACAAAGTTACATTTTCAGACAAGTGTATACAAAGTAAATTTTTGAAGCAATTCCATTTTTCATTTTTGAATTATTGTTAGAATTTGCTTTTTGTAAGAAAAATCATGTACTTTGTATGCGTTTTTGAATAATGTCAGCAGAACTAAACGGTAAGTCCATTCTTATCACAGGCGGAACGGGCTATTTTGGGCGTAAATTTGTTTCCTTACTCACACAACATTATCAGGGAGTAAAACGGGTAGTTATTTATTCCCGTAATGAACTCAAACAATATGAGATGGAACAAGAATTTCCTGTACACCAATATCCTTTTTTAGAGTATGTATTAGGTGATGTAAGAGATATTGACCATTTACTGCGTATATGTGAAGGAATAGATATAATTATTCATGCGGCGGCATTAAAACAGGTTTCTACGGCAGAAGTTAACCCCGCAGAATGTATAAAAACGAATATCATAGGTTCTCAAAACGTCATTACAGCCGCTATTGCTCATAATGTTCAAAAATTAGTAGCTATTTCTACGGATAAGGCGGTTGCGCCTATAAGCGTATATGGTGCGTCTAAATTGTGTGCAGACAAACTTTTTATTGATGTAAATAGAGATAAAAACTTAAAAAATCCTGTTATTTCAGTAGTAAGATACGGCAATGTTATGGGGTCGCATGCATCAGTTATTCCTCATTTTCTACATAAAAAAGCCCAAAATAAACCAATAACTATTACTCACCCTGAAGCTACTCGTTTTGCTATTACTGCTAATAATGCTATGGATTTAGTGCTCTTTGCTTTAAAAAATGCCGAAGGGGGAGAAGTGTTTATCCCAAAAATTCCATCTTTTAAGGTATTAGATTTAGCAAAAGTCATTTGTCCGAACTGTAATTATGAAATTATCGGACTTCGCCCTGGTGAAAAAATTCATGAAGAGATGCTGACCGCATCAGAAGCTATTCATACCCTTGAAACAGATAAATACTATATCACCTTACCGCACTACAAAATCGCACAGAAAGAACACTATATCAAAAAATTTAATGCCAGGTCTTTAACCGAAAAAGATGTCTATTGTTCTGAAAAAAATACTCAATGGTTAAATAAAGAAGATTTGCAAAAACTTATTCAGGGTTTAGTCTGAATAACAAACATTAAATCCAAGTATGGTTATTAAAAAAGCAGATTTTATATTAAGCACTACTGACTTTAAAAAACTCCCACACCCCGATTTGCCTGAATATGCTTTTATTGGTCGTTCCAATGTGGGAAAATCTTCTTTAATTAACATGATTACGGGAAATAGTAAATTAGCTCGTACCTCACGCCAACCAGGTAAAACGCAAAGTATGGTGGTCTTTAAAGTCAATGAAAACTGGTATCTGACGGATTTACCTGGGTACGGCTATGCCAAAGTATCCAAAACAGAACGTGAAAATTGGCATAAAATGATTGAAAAATATATTACTCAACGAAAAAATCTTATGGCTTTGTTTGTTCTTATTGATATACGCATAGAACCACAAACCATAGATTTGGAATTTATCAATAATCTGGGCGAATGGCAAATACCTTTTGTAATAGCTTTTACCAAAGCAGACAAAGTGAGTAAAAATATAGCTAATACTAATGCAAAAAAATTCTTAACTGCACTCTCTGAAACATGGGAAGAACTACCCCTGTATTTTATCACTTCGGCAGAAGAAAAAACAGGAAGGGAAGAAATTCTGCAATGGATTGAAGAACAAAACAAACTTTTTGTACTATGAAAACTTTTCTTACTGCACACTGGAAAAACGTTATTTTATTTACTTACGCTGTATCTCCTGAAATACTAGTACCGCATCTACCCAAAGGTATAGAATTAGATACAAAAGACGGTCAGGCTTTTTTAAGTCTGGTTGCCTTTGAGTTTCTTAACACACGGGTAAAAGGCATAAAAATCCCTTTTCATGTAAATTTTCCTGAAATCAACTTGCGGTTTTATGTACATAAAAACGGCAAACGGGGAGTGGTGTTTATCAAAGAACTTGTTCCCAGATACATGATTGCCAAAGTTGCCCGCAAAATCTATAATGAACCTTATGAAGCGGTAAAAATGAAATGCAACACGGTCATAAAAGAAAACGAACAACATATTTTACATCAGTTTTGGATTGATAAAAAAGAATTTGCCATCTCTGTTGTTACTCAAAAAGAAGCCTTACCTCCCCCACCAGAAACCTCTATTGAACACTTTTTCAAAGAACATGACATGGGATATGGCACTTCACACAAAGGTAATACTTTGTCTTATCAAGTGCATCACCCCTATTGGGAAGTCTACTCGCTTATCAGTGCAGAACACAACGTGGATTTTGGAGTAGTTTATGGTGAAAAATGGAACTTTCTCAATACTCAAAAACCCTATCATGTTATGGTTGCCAAAGGTTCTGATATTAAGGTATGTGAGTATACTGAATGACTTTACGTTCTACCATAGTATTTACGAATAGTCCATTCTGCGGTAAGTAAAGTTAAAATTATCAGCAGATACCACCAGAATATCCTGAATGGGCGACTTTCCTCTATTTTTACCTGACGCAGTTTTATACGATTATCATTGAGTAAATCATTTTTTAATCTGTTAATGTCTTTTTGCATATACGTTTTGCCTTCGGTACGCAAAGCTATCTGATTGAGCAGATTAAAGTTGGCTACAATGTTCTGAAATTCTGCCTGCGTTTTGCTGACAGTAAATCTACCTGCATCTGTTCCAATTTTCTTATTTTTATCTGAACCTTCTGCGGTAAAAGAATATTCCCCTTCGGGCAAACTACCAATATTTAATTGATACATGCCTTTACCTTGTGGTTTAAGAAAATAGGTCTGATTTTCTTTTTTGCTATTAACAAGATTAACCTTGATTTCTCCATTTTCTACACCATTATAGCTTTCATCATACATTTCTCCCTTAAAAAGAATGGCATCTGTGTTTTCATACAAACGCTGATTGGTAGTAACGGTCAGTTTACGTTTGTCTTTATTGGCTACTAACCACTGAATAATGTTTTGTATCCACGTATCAAAAATGGCAAAATTTTTATCTTGAACATAGTTATTCATACGAATTTTCCAATAGTTATCTCCAATAAGCACTACATTCCGAAGGTTCATGTCTTCTTGAAAAACAAGTAATGGCACGTCTAATTTAAGGTTTTGAATAGCTTTTTTTCCAAATACTTTACTATTCGGTTTTGCTATAATTTCTGCATCTGAACATTGTAAAGGTGGCGAATTTTTGAATAGTTTTTTGAAGTTATTCACATCAAAAGTAAATGTGCTATGTGTGAGGTATTCATCAGTAATTTCAAAAGTACATTCTGAAAAACTTGTACGACTACGAACTTTTCGCACTCCGATATTCGTAAAACTATTCAGTAAATCTAAATTCGTATTTGTACCTATACAATAAAAAATGGGCAGTTTTACTTTTTCTGTGGCTTGGTTTATCGCATTGATAATGCTCATATCAGAGTTCTGATTAGGAAAATTATGTAAAATAAGAGCGTCAAAGTCTGCAAAAGAAACTGCATTTATATTTTCAGTAAATTCCTGTCCCTGTGTGCGGGAGATAAGCTGTACCTCAGTATTGCCTGTATTCAGAAGCGGTCTGTGCATAGCCATCACGTCAGGACTGGGCGAACCTGAAAGTAAAAGTATTTTTTGTTTGTTTTTCTGTACTTTGAGATAAATTGTCCATCGGTTGTTTTTGTAGGTGGCTTCTTCGGGCAGACCTTTGAGAATAATATCATATCTTTGAATGCCTTCTTCTTGCGCTTTAATGAGCGCCATAAGGGAATTCTGCTCAATACCTGCATTAAAAGAAACAGGCTGTGTATAAATAATTTTACCCTGATGCTCTATGGTCAGTTCGGTTTTTTGATTAGGATAATTTATGGCTTCGTATTCTATCTGAACAGGGACTTCATTATTGAGATATACAGTATTGTTATGCTGTACAGATTTTATGCGAATGTCTTTTTTCTGTATGGTATCTCCGAGTATGATATTGTAAAAAGGCACATTTAATTTAGTAAATATCTCCGTAGGATTGTAGCCTTGTGTATAAATGCCATCAGTAGCTAAAATAACTGCACCTAAATATTGGTCTTGGTACAGATTATATATTTCTTGGGCAAGGTCAGAAAGCTGGGTCTGAGTACCTGAAAAATTAAGCGAATCCAAAGGTTTGTTTAGATGAACAGTTTTATCAAAAAGATGGGTTTCAAACTGCATTTTTTCCTGTAAAGCAGGGTTTTGAATAAGTTTTTTTAATTCACTGATATACACTCCCTTTATGTAAGCAGAGTCTTTTTGGGCAAGAATGGACTGTGAATTATCTTGTAAAACTAATATAGTAGGTTTTTGTAGTTTTGAATAGGTTTTGTACCATGAAGGTTCTAAAAGCAACAGTAATATCAGAAAAACAGTAAAAAAACGCAAAACAGAGAGTAACCACCGTACAGGATTAGAAAACTCGCTTTCTTTTCTTACCCAGTATAGCAAAAAACTGAACCCTGCCGCTATAAGTACGCATACAAGTACATATCCGTAAGAAGCGCCAAAGATAATCTGACTGGCAATAAACATAACAGCAAAGGTACGAAATGAATTTGGGATTTGGGATTTATGATTTCTTATTCTGGACTTTTATACTCAAACAGAACTGGTTTGCGAAATTAAAAATAAAAAACAGAACACATAGGATACAATACGTTATGAGTTAAACAACAGCGTCCTGACTGTAATAAGTGGCTGGAAGCAGGGCTATAGATTGCAAAGAGCAGTGTGCAGTATTACCTGCCATACACCATAAGCATAAGCAAATAGTACGCCTTTGGCATGGGAATTCAGCAACGTTCTTACAGCGATACCGCTTACCGCTATGGTTTTAATACACATAAAAAGGACCGCGAACTCTACACCAAAAGCAATTCATACAGTGAAAGTTCTGGTATGTAACCTAGTTTATTACAATGCCGCTACTCCAGGTAAAGTTTTGCCTTCCATATATTCTAACAATGCTCCTCCCCCAGTAGAAATATAAGAAACTTTATTTGAATACCCTGACTGTGTAACAGCGGCTGCCGAGTCACCTCCACCAATCAGCGAAAATGCTCCTTTTTCTGTGGCTTCGGCTATGTACCGAGCAATGGCAAATGTTCCTTTGGAAAAATTAGACATTTCAAAAACTCCCATAGGCCCATTCCATAAAATAGTTTTTGCTTTTTTGATTTCTTCACCAAACTGCTGAGTGGCAATTTCTCCAATATCCAAGCCCATATACCCCGCAGGAATGGATTTGCTATTGGCAGTAGTGATATTAGCATCATTGGCGAATTTGTCTGCTATAACAGAGTCATAAGGAAGGAAAATTTTAACGCCTTTGCTTTCTGCTTTTTTCAAAAGTTGTATAGCATAGTCTAATTTATCCTGTTCGCAGAGAGAATTACCAATTTCAAAACCTAATGCTTTAAAGAACGTGTAAGCCATACCTCCGCCAATAAGAATAGTATCCACTACTTCCATCAGGCGTTCTATGATAAGTATTTTATCTGATACTTTTGCTCCACCCACTACAGCAACAAAAGGTTTTTGGGCATGTCTTAATACACGATTGGCGTTTTCTATTTCAGCAAACATTAAAAATCCTGCATATTTTTCAGTAAAAAATTCTGCAATCTGACATACGCTGGCATGTGCGCGGTGGGCAGTGCCAAAAGCATCATTTACATATACATCACCCAGTTGAGAAAGTTTTTTGGCAAATTCTTTATCGCCTTTTTCTTCTTCGGGATAAAAACGCAGGTTTTCCAGTAAAAGTACCTCCCCAGGTGCAAGGGAAACAGACTGCTGTAAAGTAGCATTACCGATACAGTCTTGTGCAAAATGCACTGTTTTACCTAAAAGGTTACTTAACGGTTCTACTAAATGTTTTAAGCTATATTTCTCCTCATATCCCCCTTTAGGTCTGCCAAGATGACTCATTAAAATAACAGCATTATTCTGTTTGAGTAAATGTTGAATGGTAGGTAAAGCACCCTTTAATCGTGTATCATCTGTTACTTTATATTCAGCATTTAATGGGACATTAAAATCTACTCTAACTAATACGCGTTTATTTGAACCTTGATATTCTTTAATGGATTTCATAGCACGCAAAAGTACAAAAATGATAAGTTATGATACAAGGTATTTGTTTTTTATTTTACTTTGTATTAAAAATACCGCAATGAATACATATACCAGAACTTTGCTTTGCTTTTTATTGGTCAGCATGAGCAATAATATATGGGCAAAATCCTCTGTTCAGAAATATTGGATTTTTTTCAAAGAAAAACCTCATACTACTGCCAGTATACATTCTGACGCATGGTTAGATACTGATGTTTTTAACGGATACAAGTTGTTGATTGAGTACTTTGGCAAAATAGAAACAGAATCCGCGTGGTTGAATGCGGTTACAGCCTATCTTACCGAAGAGAATGTAAAAAAAATACAGACATTTACTTTTGTACAAAGTATCCGCCTTGTAGCTGTTTTTTCGCAGGAGGAATATAAAAAATATTATACAAAGCGTAAAAACATCTTCGGAAATGACCCAAAAAAGTACATAGAAGAGCAGGAAAAAGATGTTAAAAAACTTACCCCCAAAGATTATGGCATTTCTCATACTCAAAACGCGCTCACAAAAATTACTGAACTTCATAAACTTGGTTATACAGGTAAGGGCATACGTATCTGCGTAATGGACGGTGGTTTTCCTTATGTAAATGAAAATCCTTATTTTGAACGTTTGCGCAAGAAAAAACGCATTCTCAAAACGTATGATTTTGTGGAAAAAGAAGAAAATGTCTATAATGAAACCAATGAACACGGTTCAGAAGTGCTTTCTACCATAGGAGGATATATTGAAGGCATGTTTATTGGTGGTGCTTTTGATGCAGAATTTTTATTAGCTCGTACTGAAGATGCCCGTAGTGAAACTCGTGCAGAGGAAGATAATTGGGTAGCAGGTGCAGAATGGGCATTCAAAAATGGAGCAAGAATTATTACCTCTTCACTTGGCTATACTCGCTTTGATGATAAAACAGGTTATGAATATAAGGATTTAAATGGTAAAGTCTCTCCTGCAAGCAGAGCGGCTACACTGGCTGTGCGTAGAGGCATGATTGTATTAGTATCCGCAGGTAACGAAGGCGATAATAGTTGGCATTATATCAGTACTCCCGCTGATGCGGATTCTGTTATATCCGTAGGTGCAGTAGATGCAGACAACTGGCGTACAAGTTTTAGTTCTTATGGACCTACCGCAGATAAACGCATAAAACCTGATGTCATGAGCATGGGTGGAAATGTAGCTGTTGCAAAAGGTAAAAAAGGGGAAGGTTATGTAGATGGAACTTCTTTTGCTTGTCCCCTGACCACAGCCGCAGTAGCCTGTCTATTACAGTCTAAACCCAACGCAACGTGGAAAGAAATTTATACAGCTCTTACCTCTACTGCCGACCAGTATTTTAGCCCTGATTCTTCACATGGATATGGAGTAATCAATGCTTATCGTGCGTATTACTACCTCAATAATATCAATGAACCACCAAAAGATACACTCAATATCCTCAAAAAGCCAATCTATATTAAACCTGTATATGTAAAAAAAATTAAAGGTTTTGAGGTTATGCTGTGTTTTTATGTACCCAAAGACGTTTCAATAGATAAAATACGCATTTCTATGGAAGATAGCGGAGGTAATATTGCATCAGAAAGTATCCTTGAACCCGAAGATAAAATACGCTTAGGCAGGAATATGTTAGTCATGAACAAACCTACACTTATGCGATTATCCAAGATTGCTAACCAAAAACAGAATAATGAAGTTATTTTAAGACTTTGGTCTGATAATAAAGAACTTGGAAACTATAATTTCAAAGAAAAATAATTTTTTGTATGACGTTAATTACATCTATTTCAGGAATAAGAGGCACCATAGGTGGAAAACAAGGCGAGTCACTTACCCCGTTAGATATTGTTAAATTCACCACAGCATATTCAAAATGGTGTCAAGAACAACATCAAAAACAAAACTGTACCATAGTCATTGGTAGAGATGCTCGTATCTCTGGCAGTATGGTAGAAGGTCTGGTAGTCAATACCCTCGTGGCTATGGGTATACACGTAGTTAATCTTGGATTATCTACAACTCCAACCGTAGAAATGGCAGTAGTAATGGAAAAAGCAGATGGCGGAATTATTCTTACTGCTAGCCATAATCCAAAAGAGTGGAATGCTCTTAAATTGTTAAATCATAAAGGAGAATTTATCTCTGCACAAGATGGTGAAAAAGTATTGGTATACGCACAAAATACAGATATTGAGTTTGCTAGTATTGAACAAATAGGTACATGCACCCAAAAAACAGACTATATTCAGAAACATATTGAAGCTATTTTAGCCTTACCTTTGGTAAAAAAAGAACTTATTTCAAAGCAGAATTTTACCATAGTTGTAGATGCTGTAAATAGTTCAGGTGGAATAGCTGTACCACAATTACTCAAAGCTCTTGGCATAGAGAATATTATTGAACTTAATTGCAATCCAAATGGACATTTTGCACATAATCCTGAACCCTTACCTGAACATCTTACAGAAATAAGCAAAGTTGTTGTACAGCATAAAGCTGATTTAGGCATAGTAGTAGACCCTGATGTAGATAGATTAGCCCTTGTTTGTGAAGATGGTAGTATGTTTGGCGAGGAGTATACACTCGTCGCGGTGGCAGATTACATTTTATCTCATAAAACAGGAAATACCGTAAGCAACCTTTCTTCTACACGGGCGTTGCGAGATATTACAATTAAAAAAGGTGGTCAATACAGCGCGTCAGCGGTAGGTGAAGTGAATGTAGTACAAGAAATGAAACGCATAAATGCTGTTATTGGTGGAGAAGGTAACGGAGGTATTATTTATCCTGATTTGCATTATGGTAGAGATGCTTTGGTGGGTATTGCTTTGTTTTTAAGCTATTTAGCAGAAAAAAAACAACCTATGACCAAAATAAAAGCACACTTTCCACAATACTATATGTATAAAGGAAAAATAAACCTTTCTACTGATTTGAACCTCTCTGCCATACAAGATTATCTGCAAAAAATGTATTCTAATGCACATTTTAACACAACTGATGGCATTAAAATAGATTTTGAGAATAGTTGGGTACATCTACGAAAATCTAATACTGAACCTATTATGCGTATTTATACAGAAGCTAAAAGTTATGAGAAAGCAGAGCAATTAGCACAGGAGGTTATATCTTGTGTTCATAATATACAAAAAACGCTAAAAACACCTTAAAGTAAATCATAATAGTAGCTAATGAGGAAGTTAGTTTCTCTGCTGAATATGCGACTTGGGCGGTTGGTGAGTATAACTGAATTATATCTAATCAAAGTTTAACTCCTGTGATTAGATTCATTCAAAACTCGTTTTATGAAGTTTTGTTCAGAATGTATTGTTACAAATAGTATTTTTTATACCTTTGCTGTATGATAGAAGCGTTCATTATTCTGTTACCTTTATTTGGTGCTGTTCTTATTGGACTGACGGGTTTGTTTGCACCTGCATTTCGTAGTCAAAAAAATTTGATTGGCATTATAGCATCTGCGGCTGTTTTTATTCCTTTTTTTATTCTGTTATCCAAATTTTTAGGTTTTGATACAGGAAATATCCCCCAGTTTACGCTTTGGAATTGGATAGAAAGCCATACATTTCAGGTAAAATTTGCTTATCGTTTAGACCAGCTTTCGCTGTTAATGGGTATGATAGTTACAGGAATTGGCGGGCTTATTCATTTGTATTCCATAGGGTACATGCACAAGGACGAGGGTTTTTACAAGTATTTTGCGTATTTGAACCTGTTTATTTTTGCGATGAACAATTTGGTTATGGGTGATAATCTTGTGGTATTGTTTCTCGGTTGGGAAGGTGTAGGAGTATGCTCTTATTTGTTGATAGGTTTTTGGTATGAGAAAAAAGCGTATAGCCAAGCTGCGGTAAAAGCCTTCGTAATGAACCGAATAGGAGATTTTGCGGTATTAGTTGCTTTATTCATGATATTTAGAGAAGTAGGTTCATTAAATTTTGTAGATATTCAACAAAAAGGGTTAAGCACAGATATTGTAGGCTGGGTAGCTTTGTTACTTTTTATTGGTGCAACGGGCAAATCTGCACAAATACCACTTTTCACATGGTTACCTGATGCTATGGCAGGACCTACACCCGTTTCTGCGCTTATCCATGCGGCAACAATGGTAACGGCAGGTATTTATCTGATTGCCAAAATGTCTTTTATTTATGTACTTACACCACAAGTAAACTTGCTTATTGCGGGTATAGGAGCAGTTACAGCAATATTTGCGGCATCTACGGCAATTGCCCAAAATGATATAAAAAAGGTACTAGCATATTCTACAGTTTCGCAGTTAGGATTTATGTTTTTAGCATTGGGTGCGGGTGCATATACAACGGCTATTTTTCACGTAATGACGCATGCTTTCTTTAAAGCATGCCTGTTTTTAGGTTCAGGTTCGGTAATTCATGCTATGGAACACACTCACGCCGTAGAAGACCCTCAGGACATTCGTACTATGGGCGGATTAGCAAGATATATGCCTGCTACTCGCACTACTTTTTGGATTTCTACCTTGGCTATTGCGGGTATTCCACCTTTGGCAGGGTTTTTCTCCAAAGATGAGATATTAGGTAAAGCCTTTGCCGCAGGACACGAGCATGCTTTATATTATTTCTTTTGGTTAATTGCTATTATCACCGCACTTTTAACCGCATTTTACATGACGCGTTTAGCTTATTTAACTTTTGAAGGTAAGCCTCGTTTTGACGCAGAACACCACCCTCCGCATGAGTCTCCTGCTATTATGACTATTCCTTTATGGATATTAGCTGTATTAGCTATAATCGGCGGATTTTTAGGATTGCCCGAAGGACTACATTTACCTAACTGGATTGGCGAACACTGGCTAAGACCTGCTACACACAATATTGTCCACCATACAGATATGACAGTTGAAATTGTACTGATTGCTGTTTCTGTACTGATAGGAGTATTTGGAGTACTGTATGCCCGTAATCTATACCGCAGTAAAGGGCTGGAAGTTGATACACAGTTAGATCGCAGTTTTGGAAAATTTTACAAGGTTTGGCAGCGCAAGTATTACATTGATGAACTCTATGAAAGCCTTTTTATAGAACCTTATACAAGACTAAGCAGGGGCTGGCTTCGTTGGATAGAAGATAATGTTATAGATGGTGCAGTAAAAGCAATTAGCAAAGTTATTGAACTTTTTGCAGAATACACTCGTAGGTTACAAACAGGTCAAGTAAGTAATTATGCGCTGTATATGGTATTAGGCATGCTTATTATTTTAAGCTACCTTATGTTCAACTAAAAACAGAAATAAATTTTTAATGCGACAGTTTGCTGTTCTGATAATTTTTCTTTTCACTATACTCTTCGGTTGCAAAAATCCTGATAAAATTCCGAAAGATGTACTTTCTGAAAAGAAAATGGAGTATCTTTTAATAGATATTCATATCCTAGAAGGCGGACTTTTAGTTATGCCAAATGCGGTTTCACCAAAAGATGGGTACGCGGCTATATTCAAGAAACATAGCATAACTCCTATGCAATACGAGAAAAGCATGCAGTTTTATCAAGAGAAACCGCATTTATTAGAAAAAATTTATTCCAATGTACGAGATACTTTTGAAAAAAGAATGAACAGATAAAGTTAATCTTTTTGTAAATTTTTCATTTGTACGCAGGTTTGTGTGTGTGGCACAACCATCAAGCGTTCTTTTTGTATCAAAGGACAACTATTGCAAAGCATTTTGGGTTCTTCCCTGCAATCCTTGCTGATGCCATACGTACCTTTTTCTATGCGTTTTAATGCTGCTTCTAAATGACTGATAAATTTTGTCTGACGGGAAACAATCATGTTTGCCTTTTCTTTCTCCATAGCATCACTGCCTACATCTGCGATATGGGCAGAATAAGGCGTACCGTCTGAATCGGCGTCTAATTCACGGGATAAAACATCTTCATATATTTTAAGCTCTTCACGAGCAGATTCTAACTTGTGCAGAATTATTTTTTTGAATACTTCTAATTCTTCGGGGGAATAACAGGTTTTTTTTTCACTCATACGCTAAACAATTAAAAGGTTATTTTACTTATATTCTTTTGGGGGGTCTTTTTCTGGTAAAGGAATACTACCTTGTACACCAATCAATGGGAATTCCTTGCGAAGGGGATAATACTGAAAGTCTTCGGGTAGAAACATTCTCCGCAAATCAGGGTGGTTGTCAAAAACAATGCCTATCATATCATAAGCCTCTCTTTCATACCAGTTTGCGGCTTTCCATATATCTATCAAACTCGGTAAATGTGGATTTTCTTCCTCTATACGTACTTTTATTCTTAATCTTATTCCTTGGCTGTATGAAATAATGTTATAGGATACTTCAAAACGCTCTTCTTCAGTCAATCTATCTACAGCAGTAATATCTATCAATCCCTCAAAATGAAATTCATTTTTAATCATTTGCATAAAAAATAACAAGTCATCAGCTTTTATTAAAAACGTATCTTCATTAGCATAAGTAACGTGCTCCAAAATATAAGAACCGTATTTTTCTTTTATCTGCTCAATAATGGTTTTCATGGTGCTAATATAGAAAAATTTTATGTTTAGTTGTCAATACCTTCTTTTTTCTTTTCCTCACCAAAAGGATTTTTTTTATCGCCCAGGTCTCCTTTATCCATGCTTACTAACCACTTGCCGTCAATTTTTTTCATTTTTAACTGTTCTTCTTTATCACTTTTTGAGCTCTTATAAACAATAAGCGCTTTATCTCCTGCTATCTCTTCCCGAAGTACTGTAATTTCCTGTTTTATTTTTGTTTTCTGCAATTGGTCTTTGGGCGCCATTTTAATCATACCTTCCATAATTTCCATAAGTTTTTTAGCATCTTCGGTACAGTATTTTTTGGCTTTGGCAAAGTCATTATTATTTATTGCTTCTAAAAACTGTAAAGCAACATGTGAAGGGCTGTCTTTTTTACAAGCCGTAACAAAACACAAAAGAGAAATAAAAATAAAAACGAGATATTTATTCATTGTGCCAAATTACAAATTATTTGTATCATTGTAACATGAATTTTGGAAAAATTGAACATATCGGTATTGCGGTAAAAAATTTAGAAGAAGCCAAAGAGAGATACACACAGTTATTAGGCGTATCACCATACAAACAAGAAGAAGTAGAAAGAGAAGGCGTAATCACTTTATTTTATCTTGTGGGAGAAACCAAAATTGAATTACTTGCGGCCACCCGACTTGATTCTGCTATTGCAAAATTTATAGAAAAAAAAGGAGAAGGTATACATCACATTGCCTATCAAGTGGAGAATATTCGCGAAATGATACAAACTCTGAAATTGCAGGGTTTTGAATTTATTTATGATGAACCCAAGGAAGGCGCAGATAATAAATGGATTACGTTCATTCATCCAAAGTCTTGCAACGGAGTACTTACTGAACTTTGTCAGGAAAAAACTTCATAAGAAAATGACCTGTATGTTACTAATGTGCATAAACGAAGTACAACACAATCCTTTTTATTCTTTCATTTTTTGATTAACTTTGCATACTATCAAACCGTAAGAAATTACACTTATGTCCAACAATACATTAAACTGTTTAATTGTAGATGATGAGCCATTAGCCCATCAGGTTATAGAGAGCTATATTCAGAAAGTAGAACGTCTGAAAATAGTAGGCAATTGTTATAATGCTGTAGATACTATCAATTTTTTACATAAAAATCACGTAGATTTGGTTTTCTTGGACATTAATATGCCCGAGCTGACAGGCATAGACCTGCTTAAAACTTTACAAGACCCTCCTATGATTATTTTGACTACTGCCTACTCTGAATTTGCATTAGAAAGCTATGAGCTTGGGGTTACGGACTACCTGCTTAAACCTATCCGATTTGAACGTTTTCTTAAAGCTGTAAACAAAGTACTGGATATTTTTGACCGTCAGGTAACTACGGAATTAGTGCAAAACAATTCCAGTGCCTCTGGCAAGTCTGCCGTGCAAGACCATATTTTAGCCAAAGCCAATGGTATTACCCATAAAATCATGTTAAGTAATATACACTACATTCAAAGTTATGGAAATTTTATCAAGATATTTACTGATGAAAAAGTGTATCTTACCGCAGAAACTATGAAAAATATAGAAAATACTTTGTCAGAAAGTAATTTCATACGCGTTCATAAGTCTTATCTTGTCAATACTGAACATATAGAAAAAATACTTTCCAACAGTCTTTTTGTGGCAGGTACAGAAATACCTATTGGAAATACCTATAAGCAAATTTTACAACAGAAGCTCAAATTAAAATAACGCATATTTCGCTTAAAATCAAAAATTTGCAGTTCTTTTACCCTTATACTTAAAACTTTTTTTACAAAATTTCGTTTTATATCCGTATTTTTGCATTATTGTAAAAAGTTATGTCTAATCAAAATTATTATCAGAACACATACAGCAACAGTGCGTATAGCAAAGCAGTTGATTTTGGAAAAACCCTCATGGCAAGGGTTTACCTATGGATGTTTGTGGCACTTATTATCAGTGCACTTACAGCTATGTACACCCATACCAGCGGTTTATTCTTTACAGAAGTGGAAGGTAGAATGGTAGTACAAAATCAAGGATTGTTTTGGTTTGCCATTATTGCAGAATTTGCATTAGTGTTTATTCTTTCTCTTGCTCTAAACAGAATGTCCGCCATAGTAGCAACGGTAATGTTCCTTGCTTATTCAGCGCTCAACGGATTGACCTTGTCCATGGTACTAATGGCTTACACAACATCTTCTGTTGTAAATTGTTTCTTTGTAACCGCAGGTACTTTTGGGGCTATGTCTTTTGTTGGCTTTACAACAAAGCAAGATTTATCTAAATTTGGTTCTTATCTGTTTATGGTACTCATTGGAGTAATTATAGCGAGCGTTATCAATATCTTTACGCGCAGTTCTATGTTTGAATGGATTATCAGTTTTGTGGGATTAGCCGTATTCATTGGGCTGACTGCTTACGATACGAACAAACTTAGAATGATGTCCGAAAGTGTACCCGCGGACAGCGAACAAGGTAAAAAGTTTGCTATTTA
>CALIZB010000163.1 GCA_938028625.1 uncultured Bacteroidia bacterium
CGTATTCATGGCAAATATCAAACAAGGTTAGAAAAATTGCTCTCTTTATTTGAACAGTCTAATTTTGTAGATAGTGAAGGAACTCTCAAAAATTATCCTTACAGCATAGATACAGAAGAATTAAAACTCATGACGGATATACTCGTACATACCGCATCAGACCCAGAAGAGAGAAAAAAATTAGAAACAGAACAAGAAGCCTGGCGAACTATAGAAGCACTCACAGGTGGATTAAGAGAAAAATTGACGAAAAAAGAACAGGAACTAGAAAATAAAAAACAAGAACTAGAACAAGAAAAACAACGTGCAGAACAGTTGGAACAAGAAAAACTGCTTACTGTTAAAAAACTTATACAAAAGGGATTTTCTGTTGAAGAAATTATGGAAATTACTGGTGTAAACAAAACCTTCCTCAAAAAGCATAGTTTGTTATAGCACATGATTATTAAGTATCAAAGCGTGGTTGGTGAGTAAAGCCGAACTGCATTGAGAAGAATATCTATTCCCATTATCATTTATACAACATCAGTCATAAATTTTGTATATTTGCCTGCAATGAGATATTTTTTATACCTTGTGATGATGTTTGTTTGTGGTATTCAGGGCATAGCACAGACTACCTATACTGCTTCATGGAAACTAGAATACAATCTGCCTTTTTCTCCTGAAAAATATACTGATGTAACTTTTCAACTTAATGAAATTCTCTACCCATTAGGTAGATTTCAAGGTAGATATGTTCCTATTGATAATAAACACCCTTTTTTTGAAAAACTACCTAAAAATGCGTTCATTGCACTCAAAGAAATGACTAATGATACCGCAAAAGTAATATACGCTTGCAAAGAAAACGGACAGATAAACGTATATGAATACAATCCCGTAAAAGATATAAAAGACGCAAAAGTGATTAAAGACATTGTTTTACAAAATAATCAGACAGCTGAAGTTCCTAAAAATACAGAATTTACATGGCAGTTTGAGGAATTTATTCAGGACAATGTTCCATACACAAACTTGATTATCTTGGTTAATCAAAAACCTTACAAGATAGGTGTCTATGAAGGTAAATGCACTCTGCTGGATGTGAAGGAACATAAAAATTATGGTTTATCTGATAGTATTCATACAGCTGTGCAAGTTAAAGAAACAATTATTGCGGTAACGCTTTCTGAAAAAGAGTGTATTGTGTATGAAAAACAACCTAAACAAGAGATAAAACCTATAAAAACCTTTACTTTGTAACATGAATAAAAAATTAGAACTTTCTCCGCTGATACTCATTATTGCAGGGATATTTATTGCAATAGGTATGGTGATTGTATTTCAGAGTATAGCATTAGGTATAGCTATGCCTATTTTTGGTATTCCGATGAATGAACTAACTTCTTTTACTAAAAATCCGAAGTATATCCATGCTACGCGTTTTGTACAGTTTTTTACACAAATAGGTTGGTTTTTTGCGTCTTTATGGTTGATTGCGCGTTTATACATTGAAAAACCTATTAGTTATTTTGACATTCGTTTACCGAAGCCTTATGCCGTTTGGATATTAGGATTAGCAGGTATTCTGACTATACAAGTCCTTGTAGGTTGGACAGCACAATTAAATGCTAAAATTCCATTACCTGATAACTTAATACGTATAGAAAAAGATGCAGAAGTTCTTACAGAATTATTTTTGAAGTCTGAAACCGTATGGATTTTATTCATCAATCTGATTATTATTGCGATTATTCCAGGCATAGGTGAAGAGTTATTTTTCAGAGGTTTTATGCAAAAAACATTTTTACGTATAGCTAACCCGCATGTAGCAATATGGATAACGGCTATTTTATTTTCTGCGGTGCATTTTCAATTTATGGGATTTATTCCAAGAATGATACTTGGCGCATATTTAGGATATTTGGCATATTACACAGGGAGTATATTACCAAGTATGCTTGCTCATACGTTTAATAACGGTATGCAAGTACTGATGGTATACTTTAATCAGGATATACTGGGTATGAATGCCGATGACCCTAAAAACCAAAAGTTTACCTTATGGGAAATCATTATGTCTGTCGTTCTGACGGCGGGTACAATTCTTATGGTATGGTATTTGTCCAATCGTTTTTCTGATAATAAATTTGTGTGTAAGGAATAAAATATCATATCTTTGCTTATACATGCGTGAGGTTACTGTGAGCTTTTTTCTTTTTATGTGTGTGCATCTGTCCGTATCTGTACATGGGCAGGTGGATACGCTTAAAATTAGTGGCACAAAATATCTTTGCGAGATTATTCAAAATATGCTTCCTGATTTTTATGCTACCCAGCCTAATTGTGTAGTTAAGTTTGTATCTATGGATAATACACCTCATGCCCTATCGGACTTTATTTTACAGGGTGTAGATGTTGCTATTACTACCTATACTCTGTCTGATAAAGATAAAAATAAAGTTAAATTTTCATATAAAGAACAAGAATTTGCCAAAGATGCCATGGTGTTTTATACGCATAATAAAAACAGTATAAAAGGATTTAGTTTATCTCAAATTCATCAAATTTACACAGAAAAAACTCATGACTGGTCTACCTTTACAGGTAAAAATGAAAAAATAATGCTCATTGCCTACCCATTAGGACATGATTTTACTTTGCAATTGTACAAAAATGCTTGGAATAATGAATACTATTCTATAAATGCACTCATAGTAGAAACCCCAGACCAATTTCAAAATAAACTCAATCTTAATAACTATACTTTGGGTTATACTTCACATAGTACAAAAATAAAAGGACACCTTGTACCTATTCTTGTAAATGATGTATCAATACTGCCTAATGAAGAGAGTATTTTAAGTGGCAAATATCCTTTATCTTATTCCTGCTATTGTATCACAAATACTGAAAAAAAACTTGCAAATAAGTTTTCAGAGTGGTTACTCTCTCCATCTGTAAAAAAGAAATTAAAGTTTTATCATTTATCTTGCTTTTTGTTGTAATTAGATGAATAGTCGTATTTGGTTGCATATTTTTTTGTTTCTGGTTACCGTTGTTACTACTTTAATAGCAGGATACGAATGGACAACAGGCAAGATATTTTTTAATGAAAACGAACCCTTGCTCAGCCGCTTTTCACAGGGGGCTCCTTATGCCTTCGGATTTTTGCTGTTTCTCACTGTACATGAATTTGGGCATTATTTTATGAGTAAAAAATACGGTATAAGAGCTACTCTACCCTATTATATTCCGATGTATGTAGGCAGTATGAGCATAGGTTCTATGGGTGCAGTAATCCGCCTGAAAGAACCTTGTACTACACGTACACAGTTTTTTGACATTGGTGTAGCAGGACCGCTGGCAGGTTTGGTCATTGGTCTAGGGTTAATGATTTATGGGTATGCTACTCTGCCCCCCGAAAGTCATATTTTTCTCATTCACCCTGAATATGTAAAATACGGCGGGTTTCCTACACAACAAGAGTATCACGATATACCGTACGCACTTAAATTAGGCAAACCTCTGTTGTTCAGAATAACTGAACTTTTTATTTCGGATACGGTTGCTGTACCTCCCCCGCAGGAAATCATGCACTATCCGTACCTTTTTACTGCATGGTTAGCTTTGTTTTTTACTGCACTGAATCTTATTCCCGTAGGACAATTAGACGGTGGACATGTAATTTATGGTTTATTTGGTGCAAAAGGACATTATTGGATAAGTAGAGTTATTGTTCTTATTATGATACTTTACGGAGGTGTAGATTTTCTCAATTTCAAAAATTCCGCAAGTATTGAAGAGATTATATTGAACAGTGGAATTTATCTTTTACTTTTAATAGCCATACTGACCAAGTTGTATGGCTGGAGAAATCTACAAAAGTGGTTACCTGTAACCTTTGCAATTATTACTTTTCATCTTGTTTTTACCTTATGGTTTCCTAGTTTCAGAGGATATAGCGGATACATGATGTTTGCTACTATTATTGTACGTTTTTTAGGTATACAACACCCCGTAGCTCCTGACGATACTCCTATAAGTAAAAACCGAAAAATTTTAGGATGGATAACACTCATTATTTTTATCCTGTGTATCAGTCTACAGCCTTTTCAGATATCCTGACGTAATATGTTCTTTCTAAAATAACAAAACTTGTTGCTTGATTGAAAAGTATTTTTTTATACCTTTGCGGTTCGTTTAAGAAAAAACTATGGGAATTATGAATTCTTTGCGGGAACGCGGTAGCACATTAATTCTGGTATCTATCGGATTGGCTATCGTTTCGTTCCTGGTGATGGACGTTTACAACCAGAATTACGGTGCAGGAAGCAAGCAGTACGCAGGAAAAATTGCAGGAAAAAAAATTCCGTATTCGGAATATGAGATGCGTGTCAATGAACAAATTAAAAATATAGAACAGCGTTCAGGCAAACCCGCAGACCCCTCCACACAAGAATACATACGCGATAATGTATGGAACAGTTTGCTAGAAGACAAACTCTTGGGTGAGCAATACAAATCTTTAGGGTTGGCAATATCTTCCAAAGAAATGACCGAAGCCGTAAGAGGTCCTGAAAGAGACCCATTTGTAATACAAACGTTTACCAATCAGGAAACCAATGCCTTTGATGAAAAAATGCTCAATGATTATCTTGCTCAAAGAGGCAAAAATAAAGAAGCAGATTATTTCTGGGCTAAAATGGAAGAATATTTAGAAAGTAGCAAACTTCGTAACAAATTAGCCAGTTTGGTAAAAGCAGGGTTAAATGCATCTTATGAAGCCGCAAAATATGATGCTATTAACCGCAACCGTAAGGTAAATATCAAATTTATTAGTTTTCCTTATGTGTTTGTGGCAGACTCTTTGGTAAAACCCAACAAACAGGAAATGCTTGCTTATTACAATGAAAACAAGCAAAAGTTCATTCAAAATGAAGAAGAACGTACTATAGAGTATGTGGCGTTTATGAAAAAGCCTTCCAAAGAGGACACGGCGGCTACTAAAAAAGAAGTAGAAAAGTTAGTCAAAGAGTTTAAGGAAACAACAGCAGACTCTTCATTCGTGAAAATGAATACAGACGCTGCTACTCCTGAATACGGCTTTAAAAACAAAAATGATTTCAAAGGATTAGAAGTAGCTGATAAACTATTCTCTGCACAAGTAGGTGAAGTATTCGGACCTTATCAAAATGGAGGAACATTCAAAATATACAAAGTATGCGGTATAAAAGATGATACTTCTTCGGTTCTTATGTCTGTACGCCATATTTTAGTCGGTTTTGATAACTATTACAAAAAAGTAATGCCTAAAAATAGTGCAGACAGCACCAAAGCTAAAAATATGGCACGTGCCAAGGCAGACAGTATTCTTGCTGTATTAAGAAGTAAAAAAGCCACTTTTGAGGAATTAGTCATGAAACACAGTGATGACCCAGGAAGCAAAAATACAGGTGGTAAATATGAAGACTTTCCCAAAGGGCAAATGGTAAAACCTTTTGAAAATTTTGCCCTCAAAAAACCGATAGGCAGTATGGATAAAGTAGAAACCACTTATGGCTGGCATATTATGGAAGTTCTTGGCAGAAGCACCAAGCAGGTAAAAATTGGAGTAATTGAAAAAAATATACAAGTATCTGATGCTACTAACAACATGATATTCCAAGAAGCTAGCACATTTGCACAAAAAGCTTCTGAAAACAAAGGCAAAAATTTTGACAAAGCCTGTGAAGAACTTAAAGGAAATGCAAAACGTAAGTCAAATCCGTTCAAGATTATGGAAAAAGGCATTAGTGCTGTACCTAACTCCCGTGAAATTGTACGTTGGGCATTCCTTAATGCAAAACTTGGTGAGGTACGTTTAGAACCCTTTGCCTTAGAAGATAGATTTATTGTTGCTAAACTTACCAAAGTGATAGAAAAAGGTGTTAAGCCTTTTGAAGAAGTAGAAGATTTAGTCAAAACTGAGGTGATTAAAAAGAAAAAATTAGAGGTTTTCAAGCAAAAAATAAAAGGAAATACGCTTGATGAAATTGCTAAAAACTACGGAAATGGTGTTATTGTCAATACAGCTAATGACGTTATATTTGCAAGCACTTACATTCCTAATGTAGGTCAAGAACCTGAAATGCTTGGGGCTATTTTTGCAATGGCTAATAAAGGACAAATCCAAAAAGTATCCCCTGTTATTCAAGGGGCAAATGCAGTATATGTATTCACTGTTGAGAGCGTAAATAATGGCGAGCCCCCCGTAGATGCTACTATTAAAAATAATCAAGTAACTTTATCTAATGCACTTCGCTTTAAAGGTGATGCAGGACAAATTTTAGAAGCCTTAAAGAAAAAAGCCGATATTCAAGATATGCGATACAACTATTTCTAAAAATACAGTAAAAAACTCTACAAAGTGCATAGAAAAACAGACTATGCACTTTTTTTCTATTTTTGCACCCATGATTATCACATTAGAACAATTTATTATAGAACGCCAAAAAGAAATTCCTGATAGTACAGGGGCATTTTCCCAAATTTTAAGAGATATAGGTTTAGCCGCTAAAATAGTCAGCAGAGAAGTAAATAAAGCAGGTTTAGTAGATATTCTTGGCATTACAGGTGCTACTAATGTACAAGGTGAAGAAGTAAAAAAACTTGATGTTTATGCTAATACCACCTTCATCAAAGCCTTAAAAAAAGGCGGTGCAGTATGTGCTATTGCATCAGAAGAGGAAGAGGAAATTATTGCCATAGATGCGCCTAATGCAAGGTATGCTATTACCATTGACCCATTAGACGGTTCATCAAATATAGATGTCAATGTTTCCATCGGAACGATATTTTCTATTTACAGAAGAGTATCCGAAATGGGACCAGGTACAGACGAAGACTGCTTGCAGTCTGGATTTAAACAAGCAGGTGCAGGATATATCATTTATGGTTCAAGCACTATGCTGGTGTATACCACAGGAAATGGAGTAAATGGCTTTACCTTAGACCCTTCCATTGGGGAGTTCTGTTTGTCGCACCCTAATATGAAAATCCCCAAGAGAGGTAAAGTATATTCTATCAATGAAGGTAATATCAAAGAGTATAGTATTGGTGTTCAGAAATATATTGATTATCTGCATGACAGTGACAAACCTACTTCTCGTCCTTACTCTGCAAGGTACATAGGTTCTATGGTGGCTGATTTTCATAGAAATTTGTTACAGGGCGGAATTTTTATTTATCCCGCGAGCAAAAAAGCCCCTAACGGCAAATTAAGATTACTTTATGAAGCTAATCCTATGGCATTTATATTAGAACAAGCCGGCGGTAGAGCAAGCAACGGTTTTGAACCTATTTTACAAATTCAGCCCAAAGAACTACATCAAAGAGTGCCTTTATTTATGGGTAGTGAAGAAGATGTACTCATGGCAGAAAAATTTATGCAAGAATACGGACACGGCTTTTAGTTTTCATATCTATAAGGTTTTTATGAACCTTGTAGGTTTTTTTTCAAAGCACAAAAATACACTTAAATATAGGCTTATTGCTATCAATTTAACGCTGTATTCTATAATTACATGCCATTCTTTAATAGGTAAATATCTTAACAATCCCATTAGCACTATCGCAAAAATAATGTAAAACAAGCTGTTTTTTATTTTGTATGGCACGGGATAAAATCTTTGTCCAACATAATAACTTAATATCATCATTATACCATAACAAAATAAAGTAGCATATACACTTGCCATCATGCCGTAGATAGGAATACCTACAAGGTTAATCAATACTGTAATACCTGCACCAATACCTGAAATATAGATAGACCATTCTGTTTTTTGTGTAATCTTATACCACACCGAAAGATTGTAATATATTCCTAAAAAAGCGTTTGCTACTAATAAACTAGGCACAATATGTAGCCCCCAACGAAAATTTTTACCTATAAAAAGTCCGATTTCATCTAAAAATGCTGTAACAATAATACAAATGAAGAACACAGCAGGCACAAAATAATCCATAATTTTGCTGTATGTAGCTTTGGCATCAGTATCAGCAGATTTTTTGAAATAAAACGGTTCTGCACCATACCGAAACGCCTGTACCGCCAGACTTACAAAAATGGAGAGTTTGTAACACGCACCGTATATCCCTGTTACGTCATCATTCGTGAGATTAGGATAAAACCCTTGTGGCAAATACCTTTTTAGCAGTATCCTGTCTAAATTTTCGTTTATCATACCTGCTAATCCTGAAATAAGTAGCGGACTACCATACAATAGCATACTGCCTACCCAGCGAGATTGAAACATGAACCTTTTCGGAAAAGTAAGCGGTAACAGCGTTATGGTGGTGAATAATGAAGTAATAACATTTGTGATAAAAATGTATTCTATTCCTTTTTTCAGATACCCTACAAAATATACATTGAGAATAATGTTCAGAAAAATGTTTATTAAACGAATAATTGCAAATAACAGTGCTTTTTCCTGCTTTCTTAACCATGCAAACTGTATCGCCGAAACCGTATCCAAAGCTAAAATAACAGCCAAATACACAATATACTGTGGATATGCACCGTATGAAAGCAAACTCGCTACAGGCTGAGCAAAAATAACAAATACCGCTGTAAGCAATACAGAGGTGCCTGTGATTAACATTAAAACAGTACCGTATACATCGTTGCTATTATATTCTTTCTGACTGCTGAACCGAAAAAAAGTCGTTTCCATACCATAGCTATACACTACCAGCATAAAACTCATATAAGCCATTAAATCTGTTACAATTCCATACTCTCCGGGGGATAGCACACGTGTGTATAGAGGCACTAATAAATAATTTAGTAACCTCCCCAGAATACTGCTGATACCATATATGGCTGTTTGTGAGAATAATTTTTTAAGTGCGGTATTCACCTTGCGAAAATACAATTATACTCACAAAATGGGTTTGCCAAACTGAAAATAAAAAACAGAACACAGAAGATACAGATTATGCGGGTAGTTACAGATTTTATACCCAAAAATATGCCGTTTTAAGCAAGGAATTATACATTCGCGACTCTCCTTTCTATCTCAACCACTTTTGTCACCACTTGGACTTTTGTATTACAACGGGCTGTATACAGGCATAAAACCAATAACTCCTGCATTCCACATAAATACACTGAGGTCAATAGGTTTGCCTTCAAAACTAAGTTTTTTCATGTTTTCTCGGAATCGTTTCATTTGTCCTGTGGTGTGTGTATCTACGGTATATTCTCTGATGTGCATAAGTACGTGTTTTTCTGTTATCTGACCAAGCAGGAGTTGATAATTTTGAGTAAAGAACGTATCTCCGTCTAAGTAAAGAACAGGATTTTGCGGATATGCTTCATTCATTTAGGTTCAGGAGCATCATTATCTTCAATCTGTGTGTAAAATCATGAACGCCGCGCTATTGCTGAATATGTGTGAGATTAAGTTCGTGGAACTGTACTTCATCTTTAACAAGGTTAAAAGCCTCAGGCGTGTCTGTATAAAGGTGAATTTGTATATTATCAGGAGAGAAAGCCAGTGCGGTAAGAATGGAGTACAAAGTTTGGGTATGTCCTTCTTTATTGCCGTAGGATTAGTACACGATAAGCGTTTTCATACAGCAAAAGTAAAAGGATTTTTATTTTTCTATACTTTTTTGCGTTTTTGTTTTTTTTTTGTTTATCTTTGGTGCGTATTACGTTCTTTGAATTTGCGGGGTAATTTTTTTGCTGAACTACTGTCTGCGTATATGAAGTTTTATTTAGTTCAGCATCGTTTTAGTTCAGTTGTTTTCTCAACATTATTTTCTTTCCATTTATTTTTCAATAATAAAAACTTGCGATTTTCAAAACGGATATTTTTTTATTGTAAAGCTACGAAAAAACTCGCGATAAAAAAAATGGATTTTATTTTTACAACTTGGCACTTTAAAACGCATTTTTTTTATCCTGTTTTTGCAATTTTTGCAAGTTAACTTATTGAAATACAATTTATTAAAAATACTTAATTTCTTGTAGGTGTAAACACCGTCCATTTGTAGGGGGATTACAACACAGCAGTGAATACAAAGGCAAATAGTGGGGTGTAAACACCGTCCATTTGTAGGGGGATTACAACTTTTGCCCACTGTATGGTATTACAGTTAGGGGTGTAAACACCGTCCATTTGTAGGGGGATTACAACTTGTGGTTGGTATCCCTGTTGCAGTGGCTGGGTGTAAACACCGTCCATTTGTAGGGGGATTACAACTGAGCGCAGGCAGGCACGCCGTGATGCCCGGGTGTAAACACCGTCCATTTGTAGGGGGATTACAACCAAGCAAGGTATTCCTTGCCCTCTCTGTGGTGTAAACACCGTCCATTTGTAGGGGGATTACAACACAAGCACATTCGTTTCTATGTTTACATTAAGGTGTAAACACCGTCCATTTGTAGGGGGATTACAACAGTGGTCTGTTGCATATTTACCGCTTGTTTGGTGTAAACACCGTCCATTTGTAGGGGGATTACAACATAACCTGAAACGAAAAGGATAATGTTACCGGTGTAAACACCGTCCATTTGTAGGGGGATTACAACGGGTTTCGACAAAAGATTTTTCTGCACAAAGGTGTAAACACCGTCCATTTGTAGG
>CALIZB010000164.1 GCA_938028625.1 uncultured Bacteroidia bacterium
TAATTTCTTGGTGTAGAATTATAGTTATTGCTTGGAGTATAGTTTTTAGGAGTGCTGTTATTATTATTGTTGTCATAATTACGAGGAGTTCTGTTGTAGTTATTATTGTTATTGTAATAGTTTTTAGGAGTGCTGTTATTATCGTAATTACGGGGTGTAGCATTATTATTATTTCCGCGAGGGGTTGTGATTACATTTGTATTAGTATTTGAGTTGTTATTGTTGTAATAATTAGGCCGTGGAGTACTATTGTAATTATTGTTTGAGTTATCATTATTATTACCACGTGGGTTATTGAAGTTAGTAGTTCCTACATTGCCACCACTTTGTTGATTTTGGTTATTTCTTCCAGGATTGATGTTGGTAATATTGTTGTTAACTCCTCTGCCACCGTTGTTGGTATTTACCATACCGCCTGAACCGTTGCGGGGTGCATTTCTCCAGCCCCAACCCCAAGGGTCGTTGTTCCAGCCATTTCCATATCCCCAGGAGTTATAAGGATTGTAACCCCAGTAATTATAGGGATTGTAACCCCAGTAATTATAGGGATTGTAACCCCAATAACTACCCCACCAGCCGCTGTTATAGCCATTATAGTATCCAGCATTATACCCCGCCATATAACCTGCCATGTAAGGATTGTTCCAGGCACTGTAAGGATTATAATATCCGTAACCCCATGGATTATAAGCCCAACTGTTTGTATACAAATAAGGATTATAGTAGTAGTTGTTCCAGCCCCAGCCATAAGACCATACTAGTCTTGTACGCCAGCCCCCCCATATAGTAGGTCTGCTTACCACGATCATAGTGGGTGCATTCCAGCCCCAGTACCAAGAATTAGTATAGAAAGGGTCATAGTAATTATAGCCATTCCAGCCACCGTAGTAACGTCTTAGACGGGAAGTATAATATCCGTCTTCTTCTACGAAGGCGTCATAGTCATACGAATTGTCATCATAATCCCGGTTGGAATTATTGTTGTAATCGTAGTCGTAATTTGTATTGTTGTTATTATAGTTGTTTTTAGGCTTATTACTATAATCTCCGTACATGTCATCATACCCTTGTGCCATTAAAGAAGTAAGGCTTGCAGAGCAAAGAAAAACAATTGCCAGTAATAATTTTATATTTTTCATAGTCTATGTAATTTATGTTAAGTTAAACGATAATTTGAACAATAATGTTTCAAAGGGTAAATGTACAAAGGTTATTCCAAATTACAATGGAAAGTAAAAAATATTTCTTGAAAGCAAGAAATAGCTGTTCTTTGAACAAAAATCATCAAAAAATGAACTCATAAAACGGTGGTTATTTGAGTTTTTATTTTAGAAATCTATAATTTCAAATTCAACCCTGCGGTTTTTTGCCTGATTTTCGGGGGTTTTGTTGTCTGCTATGGGTGTACTTGAACCATAACCTTTGTAACTAATTCTGTAAGATTCCACACCTTTGGAAACCAAATAATTCACAACAGATTTTGCTCTTGCTTCTGATAGATGAAGTAGATGCTCTTCTCGCGTACCTGGTATACCGCTGTCTGTATGTCCGTTAATACATATTTTCAAGGTTGGATTAGTCTTCATTAGTTCTACTAATTTATCTAATTCGGGATGCACGTCTTTTTTAATCTGAATAGAATTAGGGGCAAAATGAATCTTTTGTAAAATGATTTTTGTACCCACAGTAAGCACACTCGCTTCAGGAAAAACAGTATTTATAATGGAATTGTTGGAAAGTTCAAAGTTTATTTGTTGAGGAGTATTAGAAATATCTACAGTAAAAGTCTCTGTACGGTAGTTTTTTGCAGATACCGTAATTTTATTTGCGCCTACAGGCAATCCTGACAGATTGTATTTACCCTCCTTGCTTTCGGTCTGAATATTGTTCTGGTCTTTGATGGTGGCTTTGTCAATAGTTTTTCCTGTGTTTTTTTCTGTGACCAATCCTGAAATCTGCCCTGAAAGTTGCTTTCTCGGATTAACAAGAATTTTAACAAAATCTATGGCAAATCCATCTCCTGCACCTGTGGTAACATCATCAATGATGAGTTCCAGAGTATCTTTCTTGAACAGTTTAAAGTGTGTTTCGGGTACATCTAATACTATAAGTTTTCCCTGTTGCTGTAAATTGAGTTTTTTAAGTTCATCTGAAATAAAATTTGCTTTTGTACCATTTAGCCATACGTCAAACCTACTGCAAGAAACGCTACTTTGTATATCGTCAACAAAAATCATGAACTTAATGCTTTCTATAGGCATAGTAGAAGGTAAATTGAGAGGTATTTTAATCGGAAAATTTACTCTTTTGTAAATATTTTTGAGAAATCCGTAGTAACTGCTGTATACATCATAAATGCAGGGTTGATTAAACTTTCTGAAACTGCTAGGCAAAAGTATCATGTCTAATCCATCAGGTTCATTGGGATTAAATACAGAAGGCAGAGCATGAAAAACTGTGGTATCCCCCGAAAAAGGATTAAAATTTTTGTCAAAACCAAAACCAAGATTGTCTATATCTCCTAGACGTATCATCCACTCTGCTTCTGTGGTGTGGGATTTTCTTATATATTTTTGTTGCCAATATCCGTCTTCTTCAGAATATCTTCCGCTCATAACATTCTGTGCCATACAAGTATCCGTGAAAAAACAGATATTTGAAATGACTATACATGCTAAAAACAGACTACTTCGCATAGTACTAAACCTACATGCAAATATACAAAATCAAATCTTATATGTCATAGGTTTTTCGTATTTTTTTTATTTCATAAAATCATAAATTCAAAAATACATGTCTTTTTTCCCCTTACTTGACAAAGTGCAGTATTGTTTGTAAACTTGCAGACTTTTTTATACACACAGGCTTATGTCCATGTTTAGCAACCTTACTGACAAATTGGAAAGTGCTTTTCGTACCTTGCGCGGGCATGGTAAAATCACTGAAATCAATATCGCAGAAACCATGCGCGAAGTACGCAGAGCTTTATTAGATGCAGACGTTAATTACAAAGTTGCCAAGTCTTTCTGTGATACTGTAAAAGAAAAAGCACTCGGACAGGATATACTTATCAATGTAGAACCGGGCAAGCTCATGGTCAAGATATGTTATGATGAACTAATTGCCCTGATGGGAGGTACCAAAGTGGAGATTAACTTTGCTCCCAATCCTCCTACGGTTATTTTGATGTCAGGTCTACAAGGTTCAGGAAAAACTACTTTTTCAGGAAAACTTGCCAATTTTTTAAAGACCAAACGTAGTAAAAAACCTTTACTTGTAGCCTGCGACGTATACAGACCTGCCGCTATTGACCAACTAAAAACATTGGGCGAACAGATTGGTATAGAGGTATACGCGGAGGAAAACCTTAAAGATGCCGTAGGTATAGCTCAAAGAGGGGTTGAATATGGAAAATCCAAAGGATATGATACGATTATCATAGATACCGCAGGGCGTCTTGCTGTTGATGAAGAGATGATGAATGAAATTGCCGCTATCAAAAAAGCAGTTAATCCTAATGAGATTCTGTTTGTAGTAGATGCCATGACCGGTCAGGACGCTGTAAATACCGCACAAGCATTCAACCAAATATTAGATTTTCATGGGGTAGTACTTACTAAATTAGATGGTGATACTCGTGGAGGTGCGGCACTATCCATTAAAGCCGTAGTTAATAAGCCTATCAAATACATAGGTATCGGCGAAAAAATGGACGCTATTGACGAATTTTACCCAGACCGTATGGCAAGCCGTATCCTCGGCATGGGAGATATTGTTAAGTTTGTACAAAAAGTTCAGGAACAGTATGACGAAAAAGAAGCTAAACGCCTGCAACAAAAACTTCGCAAAAATGAATTCAACTTTGAGGATTTTATGTCTCAGTTACAGCAAATCAAAAAAATGGGTTCTATCAAAGATTTGATAGGTATGCTGCCAGGCATTAATAGAGCCTTAAAAGATGTAGAAATTGACGAAAATGCCTTCAGACACATAGAAGCTATTATCAATTCTATGACCATTAAAGAACGCAGAAACCCTGAAATTATCAATGGCAGCCGCAGAAGACGCATAGCACAAGGTAGTGGCACTTCTGTACAGCAGGTCAATCAACTCATGAAACAGTTTGACGAAATGCGCAAAATGATGAAAACTATGATGAAGCTAAACTCCGCAGGGCGTTCTTTCAAAGGATTACCTTTTGGTAAAAAATAGTGCTTACGGCGCATAACTTTAATATATATGTTTGTATAATTATACGAACATACATACCTCTAATTTTTTCTATAAAATGACAATTATACACAAAAAAATCCCTCATTCAATCAAAATAAACTTATTTCTACCCAAAAAGACGTAAGTTTTTAATTAAAAATTATAGAAAAACTTGCATAATTATCTAAAAACCTATAGCTTTGCGACCATCAATCTGATAAACTTATATGAGAAAAATATTTGCAACATTTATTATTGCCTGCATACTTGTCTGCCTGGGCGAGAATGTAGTGGAAGCTAAACCTAAAATAAAAAAAATACTCTCTCAAATCACAGAAAAAATGCTGGAAACCTAAACATGAGAAAAAAGTAGGCTAATCTAATGGTAGACGTACTTATACCTACCTATAATAATTATGATGAACTAAAAAACTGTCTTAATGCTTTATCTGAACAGACAGTACAGCACTTTGAAGTATGGATTGCGGTAGACGGTTCAAAAGACGAAACCTTGCTCAGCCTGCCGCAGTTCATTTCCGAACTGCCTTTCAAAGCACATATTTTAGAACATGCAGACAAAGAAAATCACGGACGGTCCGCCGCTCGTAATTTAGCACTCAATGCCTTAAAAAAGCCCTTTGTATGGTTACTGGACTCAGATATGATGCCTGAACCTAACTGTCTACAAGCCCATATAGATGTATGCATGCTACACAAAAACGCAATCTCTGTCGGATCTATTCATTATCAAAACATAAAACAAAATATATGGGCAAAATACATCTCCACACGCGGACATGCAAAATACAGGCATGCACAGTTATTGCCATGGAATTATTTTGTAACCGCAAACAGCATGCTTCCTACTGAATATCTTGTAAATCTTCGCGGTTTTGATGAAAATATAAAAAAATATGGCGGAGAAGACATGGAATTTGCTTACAGAATGCATCGTAATTACAAAGCCTCTTTTTACAAGAACGACCTTGCTATATGCAGAACCGTACAGGAGAAAACACTTTCCCAAGCCCTGATACAACTAGAAGAATACGGCAGAGAGGGTCTGCCTTACATCTATAAAAAACACCCCGACATGCCCCGAGTATATCATTTGGATAAATTAGAAGGCAATAAAATCAGGAAAATGTTGTATCAATGGCTGACCTTATCCGTATGGACAAGAGTTGTAAAACCACTTATACACTTTCTGCCTTTCCCATTCAGCCAATATTTAATCAGCTATCTAGTTATATGTGCTATTTTCAAGGGATATAAACAACATAAAAAGTCTTTTACCTTTTAATTATTTTGAGCATCTCTCTTTTTTTACCAAATCCTTTTGGTGTAAATATTTGAACAGGCATTTTTTTTAGTATTCTTTTGATTTCCCCCGTAATACTGAACGTAGTCATAATCCCACCTGATTTTAGAGTTTTTATAGCTTGTTGTATAGCTTCCTCCGTCCATAACTCGGGACATATTTTAGGCGCAAATGCATCATAAAATATAATATCTGCAAAGTTTTCAGGTAAATTCGCATCTAACCAAGAACAATACTTAAAGTCTGTTTCAAAGTTACCTAAAGTTATATTTTCAGGAAAATTTGCAATTATATCTGCAAAAAAAACATCATTGAGAACTTGATAATACAGTATCAGAATATCCTTATTTAATGGAAATATCTCAAAACTCGTATATTTTACTTTGGTTTCAGGGTATTTTTTGGCAAGATTATACGTTAACCATGCATTTAACCCCGTTCCTAAACCAATTTCAACAATTTTTACTTCATCTTGGGTACATAATCGGTTTTCTAATTCACTTTGTTCAATAAATACATACTCACTCTCTCCCTTTGCACCAAAAACAGAATGGTAGGTAACACCAAGCGTGTCATGTAAAAGAGTAGGGGAATTATCATGAGTTATCTGTATTCTTGCCATAAAAAAACAAAATAAACGATATTCTTAATAAAACTTGTTCGGAATTAAATAATTTTTGACGTAGTCCTGAACCCCCTGTTCCAGAGTGTAAAAAGGTTCAGTATATTTTGCTTTTTCCCGTAGTTTACCTATTTTGGCTTCAGTAAAATACTGATAGGTTTCTCTGATATCCTGGGGGGTATCTATAAATTCAATGTCTGGCGTTTTGCCCATAGCATAAAATACCTGTGTAGCCAAATCTAAAAAGGTACGTGCTTTACCTGAACCAAGATTGTAAATACCACTTGCAGTACGGTTCTCCATTAAAAACAATATCACTTTACATACATCTTTGACGTAGATAAAATCTCGCATCTGTTCTCCATCTTTATATTTAGGATTATGGGAACGAAAAAGTTTCATTTTACCCGTTTCTTTAATTTGGTTATAAGCATGAAACACTACGCTTGCCATGCGCCCCTTGTGGTATTCATTAGGTCCGTATACATTAAAAAACTTTAACCCTGCCCAAAAAAAAGGCTTTTCTTTTCGCTGAATAGCCCATTTATCAAAATCATGCTTGGACTCTCCATAAGGATTAAGCGGTTTTAGAATAGAAAGTTTCTCTTCGTTATCTTCAAATCCATACTCGCCCATACCATACGTAGCCGCACTAGATGCATAAATCAAAGGTATATGATGATTAGAACAAAGACTCCATATATCTTTGGAATACTCTAAATTAAGTTTATCAAATATAGCGGTATTGAACTCCGTAGTATCGGTTCTTGCTCCTAAATGAATAATAAACTGTATTTCTTTGGCATGATTGATAGCCCAAGCAATAAATTCATCACGAGGAATAAGTTGGGTGTATTTTTTATTCTGATAGTTAACCTGTTTTTGTGTTTTGGAAAAATCATCAACAAGTATAAGTTGATTATAACCTGCAAGGTTTAATTCTTGAACCATACAACTTCCTATAAAACCCGCCGCACCTGTAATAATTATCATACTAAAAAAAATAGCTTATGTTTTTTGTTTATTTTGGGACAAATATACAGCAAATTTTATGCAAAAAACAAACTTTTATACATCAATTTATATAACGTGCTGATAAAATTAGAATTATAATTTAAACCCGCCGTATATTCCTGATGCCGTACCTTTTTTTTATGTAAGCAGAATTTTATTACTTTTGCCCGCATGAAAAAAATTGTCATAACTTTATTATCTGCCTTAACTATATATTGCAGTTTTGCCCAGAACTCTCCCCTAAAAGTAGGGCAGACGCATAAAACAGCATCAGGATTGGAAATAGCCACTTTATTAGAAGGCACAGGAAATATACCCAAAACAGGTGATACTGTGCAAATTCATTATCGCTTGGCTGTAAAAGACGGCAAAATCGTAGCTTCTACACAGGAAAAAGGAAATCCTCCCGTGTTTGTAAAATTAGGAAGCGGAGCATATATCAAAGCCCTTGATGAAACCCTGATGCTTATGAAAGCAGGTACACGCGTAAATGTAATTATCCCTCCGTCTATGGGTTTTGGAAAAAATGCGGTGGATACAGAAATTCCTGCCAACAGCACACTCATGATGGAACTTTTACTCATAGACCCTAATCAGAAAAAACCTGATAATAATACAAGTGCTAATAACAATAATAACACTAATGCACAAGTTAAACCCGTAGAATTTGATGAAAATAAAGCTATAACATCCGCCACAGGATTAAAAGTAATTATTACCAAAGATGGCACGGGAGATAAACCTAATCAAGGAGATAGCGTGTACGTACATTACAGAGGTACATTAGAAAACGGAACTGAATTTGATAGTTCTTATCGCAGAAATCAGCCTTTTGGATTCAAGTTAGGAATAGGTCAGGTGATTAAAGGATGGGACGAAGGTATTGCTATGCTTAATGAAGGCGCAAAAGCTATTCTTAAAATTCCTGCAAATTTAGCTTATGGAGAGAGAGCAGTAGGTAGTATCCCTGCCAATTCTACTTTAATTTTTGAAGTAGAACTTATGAAAATCTCACGAAAAAAATAAATTATACAGGCAATAAAAAAAGGTCATTTCAGTACGCTAAGCTACTCAATGACCTTGCTTTTTGTTTAAATAAACCTTTTCTACTCTCTTGATGCAGATACTCTTTCTATAACCACCTCAACCGTTTCATTTTCAATTTCTGTATTTACGCTACTCTTTATTTCGTTTTGTGCAAGTATACTGTTTGCCAAAACTTCATTCTGAATGTATTCCATAAAGTTGTTCACTGCATTGACTATAATTTGACTGCCCTTGAACTGTACTATAATACGGTCTGTAACTTCAAATCCCATGTCTTTGCGAAGGTTTTGTATTCTATTCACAAACTCTCGCGCAATGCCTTCCTGTTTGAGTTCGGGGGTTATAGTAGTATCCAGCGCTACACTGATACCATTTTCAAAGGCAAATGCCCAACCTTGTATCTCTTGTGCTATAAAATCTACATCACCTTGTGAAAGTACAAACTCACCGATTGTATAAGTACTTCCTGAACTGAGTGCTTTATCTAACTCTTTTTGTTGTTTTGCATCAAGTTCATTGATAGCATGAGCTACAGCTTGAGTTTGCTTGCCAAATTTAGCCCCCAGATTTTTGAAATTAGGTTTTATTTTTTTGACAAAAATACCCGAGTTCTCTTCTGCATATTCTAAAACTTTTACATTGGTTTCGGATAAAATAAGCTCTTTTATCTCTTCATAATGCTCTTTTTGCTTTGGATTAAGTACAGGTACAAGAATTTTTGCCATTGGCTGACGTACAGGTATTTGTATTTTCTTACGAATAGAATGTACTAAACTACACGTTTGTTGTGCAAGTGTCATTTTTTGCTCTAAATCAGGGTTAAGTACTGCAACATTTACCTTCGGATATTCAGCTAAATGCACAGATTCGTATTTTTCCAACTGTGTAGTGCCATTTAAGTTCTGATACAGATTTTCTGCATAAAACGGTGCAAACGGGGACATCAGTTTGGCAACAGTTATCAAGCATTCATACAAAGTTTGGTAGGCGGCTAACTTGTCTTCATTCATTTCTCCTTTCCAGAACCGTCTGCGGCACAATCTTACATACCAATTAGAGAGTTCTTCATCTACAAATTTTTGTATAGCACGCGTAGCAGGCGTAGCATCATAATCATCCATACATTTTTCTACATACTCAATAAGATGATGTAATTTAGAGAGTATCCATTGGTCTATCTCGGGGCGTTTTTCATAAGGTACAGGTGGCTTATCTTGATAAAATCCGTCAATATTGGCATACAGTGCATAAAAATTATAGATATTGTTCAGTTTGCCAAAAAATTCTTTTTGCACATCAGCTACACCATCAAAATTAAATTTAAGATTATCCCAAGGTGAAGCATTGCTTATCATGTACCAACGAATAGGGTCTGCACCATAACCTTCTTTACGATATTTTTTGTTTTTGTCTTCAGGAAGTTGTTCTTTATCACCGAGAATAGCTTTGAACGGGTCTATGGCATTTCCTAAACGTTTAGACATTTTCTGTCCTTTTTCGTCTAATACTAAACCATTAGCAATAACATTTCTGAACGCCACACTGTCAAACAACATAACTGCAATAGCATGCAAGGTAAAAAACCAGCCGCGCGTTTGGTCAACCCCTTCTGCAATAAAATCTGCGGGATAATTAGCTTTAAAGAGTTCTTCATTTTCAAATGGATAGTGCCATTGTGCATACGGCATAGCGCCACTATCAAACCATACATCAATTAAATCATTTTCACGGTAGTAAAATTTACCTTGGTTTAGTAAAACAATATCATCTACAATAGGTTTGTGTAAATCTATTTCAAAATTAGGTATGCGTAAAGAAAGTTCTTTGAGAGAAATGTACCCCGTCTGTGAAGTATGCGGTACAATAGCTGTAAGAGATAGTTCTGTGTTTTCCCAATTAAAGTATTTCTTGGCATTTTCTATTTTCATGAAACCTCTTTCTATTAGTTCTTCCACTGAACCAATAGAGATTTCATCTTTGCCTTCCGCATCTCTCCATATAGGTAACGGAATTCCCCAAAAACGAGAACGCGACAAGTTCCAATCTACGATATTTTCTAACCAATTTCCAAATCTACCACTACCTGTACTTTCGGGTTTCCAGTTAATTTCTTTATTTTTTTCCACCAGTTTATCCTTGAACGCCGTAGTTTTAATAAACCAGCTATCTAACGGATAGTACAAAATAGGTTTATCTGTCCGCCAACAATGCGGATAGGTATGTTCGTATTTTTCAACCTTAAAGGCTTTATTTTCTGTTTTAAGTTTAATAGCAATACGTTCATCTACACTTAAATAGTCTTTTCTGCCTTGTTTTTCGGTTTCCTGTTTTTTCTCGTCTTCAGTAAGGTATTCTGCTTTTACATATTCTCCTGCAAAATCTGTTACTTCCTGTACAAATCTGCCTTTTTTGTCTACAAGAGGAACTTCTGTGCCTTCACGCGTAACCGTCATGGGTGCAATACCATGTTGTTTAGCTACACGAAAGTCATCTGCACCAAAAGTAGGTGCGATATGCACTATGCCCGTACCTTCTTCGGTACTAACAAAATCTCCGATAATAGTTACAAAAGCTTTTCCTTTGGGCTGTACATAAGGTAAAAGCTGTTCATATTCAATGCCTGCAAGTTCTTTACCTTGAAAAGTTTTGAGAATAGTATATTCAGGGTCATTTTTTTGTCCAAAGTAGCGAGATAGTGCGTCTTCGGCAAGAATAACAACAATTTCTTTTTGGGTATAACGATTTGTAGTTTTTACAGCAGAGTAAGTGATTTTTTCGCCAAATGCAAGAGCTGTATTAGAAGGAAGCGTCCAAGGGGTGGTTGTCCATGCAAGGAAAGCTAAATCAGGTAGATATGTGTCTAATCCAAGTGATTTTAATATATCAAGATTTTGAGGGCTATTTTTTACAAAAAACTGGGCTACAATAGTAGTATCTTTTACATTTTTGTATGTACCTGGCTGATTGAGTTCATGCGAACTTAATCCTGAACCTGCCGCAGGCGAGTAAGGCTGAATGGTGTACCCTTTGTACAAAAGTCCTTTCTCATGCAATTTTTTAAGCAGATACCAACAAGTTTCTATGTATTTGTTTTCATAAGTAATGTAAGGATTTTCCAAATCTACCCAGTAACCTATAATTTCAGTAAGATTATTCCATATTTCCTGATATTTGAGTACATCTTTTTTACACACAGCATTATACTCGGCAACAGATATTTTTGTGCCTATGTCTTCCTTGCTGATACCAAGAGATTTTTCCACTTGCAACTCTACGGGTAAGCCGTGAGTATCCCAACCTGCTTTTCGGTGAACCTGAAATCCTTTAAGAGTTTTGTAACGACAAAAAATATCTTTTACAGTTCTTGCCATAACGTGATGAATACCAGGCATACCATTTGCTGAAGGTGGACCTTCATAGAATACAAAAGGTGTTTTACCTTCGCGTGAAGTAATACTTTTCTTAAAAATGTTGTTTTTTTTCCAGAATTCTGCTGTTTTAGCTTCTTCTTGGGCGTAAACGTAGTTAGATTTATATTCAGGGTGTTTTTTCATGCGTGCAAAAATAGTGAATAATGCTAAAAGAGTATAATTGTTGTTTTTACTTGCATTAGGAAAGATAAAAAATCTCAAAAGAAAACTATTTTGATAACTCTGTTTTTTGTTTAAGGGCGTGTCCTTGCAGGCGTTTCGCTAACGCTCATGCCTACAAGGTCGGCGTGCTACGGGCTACGGTGCTTCACTGCGTTTCGCACTGTGCTAACGCACCCCCTCCGCATGCCTCACGCACACAGTTATTTGAGTACCAAGCGTGCTGAAATAACTCAAATATATCTCTACTCAAAAAAGCAAGAGTATGTAGTTATCAAAAAATATAGCTATTTTTGCACCAATGACAGATAGAAGCATTATGCCTGCGGTACAACCGCTCAAAGAAATCAAGTTTCCTATACTTGTAAAAAAAAGTTTAAACAATAACGTACCTGTTTTTTTTATTCAGCAGGGTAAAGTACCCATAACTCAGATTAGTGTGGTATTTTATGCAGGAAACACTGCCAGTACCTTAAAACACTTGCCTGTGGCTACCAATGCATTGATTACTGAAGGTACAACTCAAAAAAATAGTCAGCAGATTTTTGAAGAGTTAGATTTTTATGGAGCTTATTTGCAAACCTATTGTGCAAATGAAATTGCCGATGTCTCTTTATATGCTTCTGTAAAGCATTTAGACAAGGTTTTACCTGTTTTTTTTGAAGTCCTTACTCAACCTTCCTACCCAAAACACGAAATTGAACTTTGGAAGCAACGCCATATAGAACAGTTGAAGGTAAACAAACAAAAAACATCTTATTTAGCTTCTAATGCATTTAAACAAGCCATCTTTCCAAATCACCCTTACGGATACGTATTGGAAGAAGAGGATTATCTCAAAGTAGAGCAAAAAGACTTACAAGAATTTCATCAAAAAGCCTATATACCTGAAAATAGTTATATTATTGTTTCGGGAGATGAATACAATTGTGAGCATATTCTTGATGTAATCAATCAATACTGGGGACACAACACGTCAAGTTTGTTTAATAAACCAAATACATCATTTTCTCAACCTAAAAAAGAGTATATTCATGTTCCTAAACCTGGTGCTATGCAAGCTACTTTACGTTTGGGGGGGCTTATGCCGCACCATAGCCACCCAGATTATCTCAAATTAAAAGTATTAGTTACGTTGTATGGTGGCTACTTTGGTTCGCGATTGATGAGCAATTTACGGGAAGAAAAAGGATATACCTATGGTATTTATGCGTCATTAACGGGATTAAAACAAGCAAGTTATATTAGTATAAGTACAGATGTGGGAATTGAGGTTGCAGAAGATGCCATTACACAGATTAAAGCGGAAGCAGAAAAATTACAACAAGAAAGTGTAGAAGCAGAGGAATTAGAAATAGTTAAAAATTACATGCTTGGTCAGCTTACAGGTGATTTTGAAACCGCATTTAACACCGCAGATTATTACAAAAGTCTTATTATTTTAGGCCACGACCATCATTATCTTGAAAAATCGGTACAAGCAATTAAAAACTGTACTGTTGAAGATATAAAGCAACTAGCCCAGCTTTACCTTGACCCGAGCGAATGGATAGTTGTTAAAGCAGGTGGTTAGTATTATTTTTTGATTCTTACTATGCAAAAAGACATTGTACCTATTGTTGAGTCAATTATATTCTCGTCAGAAAATCCTGTAAAAGTAGAAGACATTCTCAAACTTTTACAAAACAAAGATTTATTCAGTTTAGAAGTTTCCTTAACAGATATTACCAATGCCATAGCTGTACTGATACAACGGTATCAATCAGACAGTTATGGTTTTGAAGTTGTAAACATTGCAGACGGATATCAATTTGTATCCAAGGCAAAGTACTCTGCTTTTGTTAAAGAAGCGCTATTGATACGAAACCGTAAAAAACTATCGCAAGCGGCCATGGAGTGCCTTGCTATTATAGCCTATCGCCAGCCTGTTACTAAAGCAGATATAGAATTTATACGTGGAGTAAATTCAGATTATGCAGTACAAAAACTATTGGAAAAAAACCTTATCTTGATATTAGGCAAGTCAGATTTACCTGGTAGACCGCTTTTATATGGTACTTCTCCGTTTTTTTTGGAGTATTTAGGAATAAAAAATCTCAATCAATTACCCAAACTTCCTGATATTGAAGAGGTAAATTCATTTTCTCTACCTAATATTGATGTTATTACAGACGAATAGAAACCTGTCTGTGAAAAATAAAACAAGGTCATTGAGTAGTTTAGCGTACCGAAATGACCTTGTTCCTTATATGTCAGCTATGGGTTAAAATTTATAGGAAAATCCGAGTGCAAAAACTTCCTTAAACTGCACTCTAGGTCCTTCGCCTTTCTGTACTTTTTTGCCATTTACTTTTTCGTATACAGGTACTTTAATATCTTGGTCATAAATGAGATGTGTAGCTATACTTGCAGAGATGTATTTGTTTATTTTCATATCAATTAGAGTTTCCCAGTTTACATCTAATACAGAAGGGTCACCTGCGAAATAATTAGAGAACAAATCTAAACGGGTCTGGGCAGTAACGTTTTTCATTACTTCATATTTTGCTTTCAAGATAAAATAAGCACCCCCTTCAATACGATAATTTTCGCCTTTTTTCTCTTGAACAACCTGCCCATTAGTGTTAACAAATTCTGCTTTTTTCACTCCAAATCCGCCTGCATCAGCAAGATCCTGGTCAAATACAAAAGTAGCTTTACAAGTGACAGGTGATAAGAAAACACTAAAATTTTGACTAGGCTTATAGTCCATACCAATAGCTAATAAAGCATAACCCGGTGCCATAAAACGAGAAATCAGAGTACGCGAGCTATCTGTATATTTATATCCTGGTGCAAATTGTGTTTTGAAGTTAAAAAATGCACTATAAAATAAGTGTTCATGAAATGCTTGATGTCCATATTTTGAAGTTAAATCTATTTTATCATCTGTTTTTCGGAATTCTTTATCGCCTTGTTTTAATAAACCATACGCAAGGTCTAAACTATTATCCCAAGTAGTTTTTTCTTTTTTGTAATTGGCACGAATGCTTGCTAAATTAGCAATTGATATAGCGTTCTCGCCCCCACCAACCCAATTTTCAAGGGCTACTTGCGAACCATTAACAGATAAAATACCATTTAATTTCCATGCTTTAGTACTGTCTTGTTGTCCATATACGAGAATAGATAAAACATATACAAACAAAATAAAGTATTTTTTCATAGTTTGCCCGACTTTACAAACATTATGCCATGTTTTACTCTTTATGTACAGGTGTATAGATAAATATTTCGTCAGGTCTTGGGGGAGCAGTTCTATTTTCTCCTGCTTTATCTTCTATGGTAACCGCAAAAGCCTCTATGTTATCGCATTTAGGTTCAACAACCTTTAATCCTTGGTCTGTATTTTTAAGAAGCCCTGCGTCAATCGGAGTTTTATTGGATATACACCATAAACGGCATACCTTATTTTCAGGTAATTTAGGCATCTGTTCTATTTTGTAATAGGTTTGTTTTGTTAAATGACTCCAATAAATAGTAGCTATACATGTATTCGCTTTCTCATCTTTAAGTTTAGCCATGATATGACAATTTTTATCATTGATAATAAGTTCATCATGGGCTTTTTTTAGCTCTTTGTAGGCATTTTCGCATGTATTATGTTCATTTTTGGCATTTTGCAGTTGCAGTTGTAATTTTTTTGTATTTTTTATTTCATTTTGCCATAAAATAGCAAAAGTAAGAGAGAGTATTATTCCTAACAATATACCTGTATATGCCATAAAAGGAATTGATTTTGAAGGTTCTTGAACAGGTAAAGACTCGTTTCTAGCTTCTATTTGTGCAAGTATTTCATTTTTAAGTTCAGGGCGAGGACTTTGCTGATATTGTAAACTATACTGATATAAAATTTCCTGTATTTCAGATACTTCCTGCTTAATTTCAGGATATTGCTGCATATAACTTTCTACTTCCTGATTCTCCGCATCAGAAAGTACACCTAATACATATTCTTCTAAAATTCCACTTTCTATAATTTCTTGTACCGTTTTCATACCTTTTTTCTCAATAACTGTAATGCTGTTCTTAACCTTGTTTTTAATGTACCTAACGGGATATTTAGTGCCTCTGCGGCATCTGCTAAAGTATAACCTTCAAAATATACCTTCTCTATAATCATTTTATATGTTACATCTAATTGATTGACTAAATCCTTAACACCAATTTCCTCAACAGGTATATGATGTACATTTTTATTCTCTAAATGATTTACGTTATTTTCAAAACTTTGGTTTTTTTTGCTTTTCTTGTAATTTTTTCCTCGTGTAGCATCAATAGCTAAGTTACGTGCTATATTCAACATCCATGTATAAAGGCGCCCTTTTTGTGCGTCATATACATCAGCGTTCTGCCATATTTTAATAAAAGTTTCCTGAAGCACTTCTTCTGCAAGATTTGTATCCTGAACAATATGCACAATAACACCATACAGAGCTGTACTATAATGGTCGTATAGATAGCTTATGACAGATCTATCTTGTACTTTTAAGCGTTCTATAATTTCTGTTTCGGATAGCAAAGCGAAAGCAAAAATAAAATAAAACTTTATATTGTAAAAAATTTTTTACGTCTATGCTGTTTGCTGATAATTAAAGATATTCAGATTTATTCAAAGATTTAATTTCATTAACAATCTGACGTATCTGTTGTTCGGCAGATTTCCGACAGATAAGAATAGCATTGTCATACTCTATAATCAGCATGTCTTTCAGTCCTTCTGCTACAATCAGTTTTTCTTTATGATTGGTACAAATCAAAGTATTTTCTGTGTCATACATAAGAATACTGCCGATAGTAGTGTTATGTTTCTCGTCTTGCGGCAGATGTTCATGTAAAGCGTTCCATGTTCCCAAATCACTCCAGCCAAAGTCTACAGGTATAACATATACATTATCTGCATGTTCCATAACGCCATTATCAATAGATATATTCAGACATTGCTGATAAACTGTATGTATAAGTTCAGGTTCTAATTTAGTACCTAATTTGTGAGATATACTTTCAAAACTTGCATGCATCTCGGGCAGATATTGCTTAAATGCTTGTAACCAAGACCGAATATTTGCAATAAAAATACCGCTGTTCCATAGAAAATCACCAGATTGTATAAAAACCTTGGCAAGTTCCATATTAGGTTTTTCTGTAAAGGTTTTTACCTTATAAACCCCTTCTTTACTTTGTTTTTGTATGTATTGTATATATCCGTAACCTGTATTCGGGTGATTAGGCTGTATGCCCATAGTAATCAAACATGGATTTTTTTCTGCAACATCTATTGCTTTTTGTATAGTTTGAGCATATTTTTGTTCATTGGTAATCAAATGGTCTGCGGGACATACTACTACATTCGCATTCGGATTTTTTTTATTGATTTTGAATAAACCGTAGGCGATACAAGGAGCGGTATTTCTGCCAAAGGGTTCTAATAAAATTTGGTCTTTGGGAAGTTCGGGAATTTGTTCTTGCACTAAACCAATATAGCTGTGATGGGTTACCACATAAATATTGGAAAGATTAGTGTGTAATTGTATACGTTCAAAAGTTTGTTGTAAAAGGGTTTTACCTACATTAAGAATGTCCAAAAACTGTTTAGGTTTGTGATTTCTACTCATAGGCCAAAAACGAGTGCCTATGCCCCCAGCCATAATAATACAATACGTGTTTGCGTTCATTTCGCAGGCAAAAGTACACTTTTATACAAAAACAAAGAAAAGAAATGTATAAATGCAAACTTTACTCTCATAAAGCTTAGTACTTTTGCAGTATGAAAATTGCAATAATTGCAGGAGAAGCCTCAGGAGATTTACATGGCAGTAATTTAATGAAGGCTTTTCATGCGTTACAGAAAGATATTTTTTTTATCGGAATAGGTGGAGATAGAATGCTTGCACAAGGACTAAAATCTATCAGGCATATCTCTCAAACTAATTTTATGGGCTTTTGGGAAGTAGCTAAAAATATCCGTATTATCCGAAAAATGATGAAAGATACCCAAGATATGCTCTTAAAAGAACGCCCTGATGCCCTTATTCTCATTGATTACCCTGGATTTAACCTTCGTATAGCTAAATTTGCACATAAACACGGTATAAAAGTATTGTATTATATCAGCCCACAGTTATGGGCATGGAAAAAAGGTAGAATAAAAATTATTGAACAATATGTAGATAAAATGTACGTCATTATTCCTTTTGAGCAAGATTTCTATAAAAAAGAAGCTAATCTTGATGTGGAATTTGTAGGACATCCTTTATTAGATGCTTTATCTGACTTTAAACCTAATCCTGACTTTTTACAAACCTATCAACTTACTCAAAAGCCTATTATTGCACTTTTACCTGGAAGTAGAAAACAAGAAATCAAAAAAATGCTTCCAATTATGTTAAGTGTAGTAGATAAATTTCCTGAATATCAATTTGTAATAGCAGGTGCGGCTACTTTGGATAAAAATTATATTGCACAGTTCATTCCTAAACAAATTTCTATACCCATTATTCAAGGTCAAACCTATCAAGTTTTATCGCATGCTTATGCCGCTATCGTAAAATCAGGAACATCTACATTAGAAACAGCTTTATTCAATGTACCCGAAGTAGTAGTGTATAAAGGGAGTTGGCTTTCTTACCAAATTGGCAAACGTCTGATTAACAAAGAAATGATAAAGTATATCGCTATGGTAAATCTTATTATGGATAAACCTGTGGTACAAGAACTTATTCAAAATGAGCTTAATACAGAAAATTTAACTCATGCTATTCAAAAATTAGCAGAACCAGCATACAGAGAAACTATACAAAAAGATTTTCAGAAATTGAGAAAAAAACTTGGAGATATAGGTGCATCAGAACGCTGTGCAAAAGCTATGCTTAAAGAAATACTCAAATAACTGTGTAATATTCACATCTTAGCCAAATTGTATTTTTTCATATTTTTGTAGTATGATTTACATTGCCAATCCCATTTATGACCCTGTTTTTAAGTACATGATGGAAGACGAAGAAGTGGCTAAACGCTTTATCGGAATTATTATTGGCAAGAAAATAAAAACCATAA
>CALIZB010000165.1 GCA_938028625.1 uncultured Bacteroidia bacterium
ATCCTACAAACCCCGAAAGGCGGTATATTTGAATTAAGTGATATTACAGGTAAAGTGCTCAATACGTATATCATCAACAACAACACGCAAACTATCCAAGAAAATTTACCTGCGGGTATGTACTTTATCCGTGAAAGAAAAAGCGGTACGGTACGTAAATTTGTAGTGCAGTAGATATTTTCTAAGTAAAAAAACAGGTTGTTTCTATAAAGAAATGACCTGTTTTATTTTCAGCACTTTTTGTTATTTTTGTATTGTGATAATGAGTAAAACTTATTTTGGGTATTCAAAGTGTAGTCTGACGAGTTTATTGTTTTTGTCTGTTTGTAAATTATACAAGTTTGTTCATATTTGCATTTTTGCGTTAGATATGGATAAATGTATAAAAAAGTGTATTGTTTTTTTGTTTTATGTATTTTGTAGTTCTTTACAAGGACAGGAAGTATTCTGTGAGTTTCAGTTTAATTTTCCAAACGCTCCTCCTACTGAAAAAGCGGCTTTGGAACAGTTAGATAGGTCTATTAGAGAATTCACAAATACTCGCAAATGGACAAATGATAACTATAAGCCTATAGAAAAAGTAAGATGTACGTTTCAGTTTCTCATAGATAGATATGAAAACAATCGTTTTGAGTGTAAGGAATTAGTATTTGTAGCGTCTAGGCCTGTTTTTAATAGTGCCTATACTACTACACTCATCAGTATCCGAGATAAATACATTTCATTTGAATATCAACAAGGACAAAACCTTGATTTTAATGAAAATGCTTTTGTTACGAATATTACTGCATTAGTAGGATATTATGTTTATATTGCTTTGGGATTAGATAGAGATAGTTTTTCTGAAATGGGCGGAACAAGTATGTATAACAAGGCACGTGCTATTGTAGATTATTGTCAATCTGCGGGAGCAGAGAAAGGTTGGCGAGCAAATGACGATATTGCTAGACAAACTCGGTATTGGTTAGTTACGCAATTGTTAGATAACGCATACAAAGATTTACGCATAGGCATATATGAATATCATCTCAAAGGTTTAGACATAATGGCAGATAAAGGCGCTGCCGAAGGTAGAGAAGCTATTATGTCCTGTATAGAAAAATACTATAATGTCAATATGCGGTTTCCAGGGCTTTATGTAGTAGCTGTTTTTTTAGATGCCAAACAAATGGAATTGGTTAATATCATGCGAGGGGCAGATGCTGGTATGAAAAGTGCTTTTTTGGAGAAAATGACCCGTTTAGACCCTGTCAATCTTAATAAGTATAATCAGATAAATCAGCAATAAATTTGTATCTTTGCACAATGGAGGAAAAAAATACGTCTGAAAATGAACAGAACGACAGAAAGTCCTGGTTAGAAGAACAACTCCAAAAACGCAATCTAAACCAGTCAGAAGATACTTTTGCCTTTAAAGATGATAAAGAAGCCCCCTCTGTACAGAATACAGAAAATGTTTCAGTGCCGTCTGAATATGAAACCAGCGTTGTAAAAAATGGACTCGCGGAAAGTAACAAAAACTCTTCTCATACAGAAGAAATTACGGCTCATGAAAACACGCTTTTAATATCTGAAAAAGCAAATATAGAAATTACAAAACCAGAAAACACAGAAATAACCAAAATAGAAAAAAAAGTATCTGAAACCGTTAAAAACGAAGTAAAAGAAACGTTTATATCTACTCAAAAAGATTCTGCAAACCCAAAAACTTCTAAACTTTCACTTATCCTGAATAAAAAACTCTTTGGACAGATTACCGTTAAAAAAGCAGTTCCTTACACTTTGGGAGGAATTGTGTTTATATTTTTGGTATTTAACATACGGTATGTTGTGTTTAATGAAAACAAAGTACCCACTTTGCATTCTGTAAATGTGAAAGATACTTTACTTTCAGATGTTTCTATTACCAAAGTACTAGACCCTGCTAATCCTGAAAAAGGAGATAAGAAAAATCCTAAAAAGCAGGAAAAACCTTCCAATAACAACGAAAAAAATGACGTTAAGCAAAACAATGACCCTGTAAGCCAGCGGGCATATTACAAAGTAAAGCAAGGGGATAAATTTAATGATATTGCAAGAAAACATGGTTTAACCCCTGCTGAACTCAAAGAACTCAATCCAAAAGTGCGCCCAGAACGCATACAACCTGGACAAAAACTGCGAGTTAAAAAATTAGACTAACCTTTTTTATTGCGTAATATTTGGCTTAATAATAGCCAAAAACTCCAATAATGTGGAAGGATACGGATACGGAGCGTTTTCGTCATTGATGTTGCAGTAGCTTATTTTACCGTTTCTGTCTATACCAATAACGGAAGGGACAGCAAAAGGACAATAATAAATGCCACAGCCGCAGGTTAAACATCTGTATCCTCTTTCTGCATAAAATTTGAACGTGTCATAATCCATACCATACAATGTCCCATAGTTTTTGTGAATATCATAATTCTCTGTACAAGGTATCCATATTACTTCATTAAATTTTACTTCGCTTCGCTTAAAATGTGTATTGACAATAGAAGAGTCTTTGGCTATCACTACCACCACACGCCTGAATTTTTCATTTTTGAGTACACTGTCTTGCATTTGGATAACTTTCTTTTTATATACAGGACAAGTTTTATCTCGTAAAAAAACAAGCGTAATATCTGTTTTGTACTTATAGTCAGACAGCCTGAATAACTTCTGATTATGGGTTAGATGCTCTATTTCAGGCGCATCTGCACCCACAGGCAAACCCATAGGAAATAAAGTCTGCGCAGGAAGAGAAAGCAAAAAAGACATAAAAAATATATTCCAATACAAAATTAACCGCATTAGGCTGTAAAATTAAAAAAATGTATTAAAAAACAATATTTAAGTCAAAAATTGACAATGAAATTCAATTCCGAATTCCGAAATTTTTTCAGGTATTTCCAACCTTTTTTCAAATACCGTACTCTTTGTAGTATAATTATCCCGAAAGGCTATGAAAAAACTGATTATATTAGGGCTTTATATTTTGTTTGCCAAGATTCTTCTGGCCCAAACCACCAATGCAGGCAAAGTTCAGGTAGTTACCAAATTAGTGCAAAAAACTATACCCGTACAAGCAAACCAAACTTTAAATATCACAGCTAAAAAAGCTAAAATAATGATTACCCCAAGTTCTGACAATCAACTTCAACTTAAAATGAGTTTGATTGCTAAACATACGCAAAGAGAAAAAGCTGAAAAAGATTTACAAGCCCTAATTTATGAAATTGGAGAAGATAACAGCGGTATTATCCTTAAAAATGATATCCAGAAAGACAAAGTAAATGAAAAAATTACTTCTTTGCTTAAAACAGTGTATGAAATACAGATTCCTACTAATATGCCTGTAAAAATTCATCAGAACTATGGTGAGATACAAATTGAGAAAGTAAAATCCAACCTTACTCTTAATACGAATTATACAAGCATAAAATTACTGGAAATGCATTTGGATAAAGCAGATATTGAGAGTAATTACAGTGATATGGAAATCAAGGACTGTTCGGGAAAATATACGGTTGTCAGCAGTTACGGTAATACAAAGGTAAGAAATACCAGTAATATGGATTTTACAGGTAAAATAAACTACGGAGATATTTTATTAGAAACATTTTCAGGGGACGCAAGTATTACTGCTAATTACAGTGATGTAAAGTTGGAAAGCATTAAAGAAATAAAACGCCTCAATATAATAAGCAATTACAGTGATGTGGTATTCAAAGATTTATCTAACTTAGCTCGCTACGGTTTTGATATTGTAAATAATTTTTCTGATGTATCTATCGCAGAGCCTATGCGGAAAGATTTTGTAAAAAGTACTAATACTATGATAAAAACAGCCGCCAACGGCACACCCATTATCAAAATTATTGCTAACTACGGAGATATTGACCTTAAATAACTAATATAAAATTGAAAGGAGAGCAATCTATGAAAAAAATCATCATTTATTTTATTGTGGGACTGTTAATTTTTGTTCTCACTGTATTAAAATGGCATAATGCGTATGCACAGAAAGACAGTATTATCTATCAGGAAGAACCCATAGAAAATTCAGATTACAAACCCAAAGTCTTTTCATGGTCATGGAACAACAATAAAAATCATGTTATTGTAATTCCTGAGAATCCAGAGCTAAATGTGCTTCCCCGTTTTATACCTGACATTGAGTTTTATTTTGACAGCAAAGAATTTGACCGCCGTATGCAAAAATTAGAGTCTGAAATGGATAAAATCCGATTGTATTTTCGCAATGATATTCGTAGAGAATTAGACAGAATAAAAATAGATAGCTTATTTAATGATAGTAGTCTTACAAAAATCATTCTAAAAAAGCCTCATAAACAAAGAGAAATTATAGTTATACCTTATTATCACTATGATACACCAAAGAACCATTCTTATCGCTATGAGAAAAAAACAAAAATTACAAAGCAATCTCATAAAAACAGGCAAAAGCACTATAACGAAAAACAGGATAAAAAATATATTCAAGAATTAGAAAACAAAGTAAAACAATTGGAAAAACGCCTTGATGAAATAGAAAAAAATAATAAACAAAAATAAAAATCTTATTAAGGTGAGTAAAAATTTGCTCACCTTTTTTGATAAAAAGAAGACAAAAACTTTCATTATTGAGTTCATCAATCAGGTTTTTTGTAGTTTTGTGGCATTATGGCAAAAAAACTCACACCCCGTAACAAAGATTTTTCAGAATGGTATAACCAGCTTGTAAAGGAAGCCGATTTGGCAGAGCATAGTCCCGTAAAAGGCTGTATGGTTATCAAGCCGTATGGGTATGCCTTATGGGAGCAAATGCAAAAAACATTAGATACTATGTTCAAAGAAACAGGACACGTGAACGCTTATTTTCCGCTTTTTATTCCAAAATCTTTTTTAAGTAAGGAAGCTCAGCATGTAGAAGGCTTTGCCAAAGAATGTGCTGTAGTTACACATTACCGCTTAAAAAATGACCCTAACGGTAAAGGAGTAGTCGTAGACCCTGAGGCTAAATTAGAAGAGGAACTTATTGTACGCCCTACTTCGGAAACGATAATCTGGTCAACATATAAAAACTGGGTACAGTCTTACAGAGATTTACCTTTGCTTATCAATCAGTGGGCAAATGTAGTACGTTGGGAGATGCGTACACGTGTATTTTTACGCACCGCTGAATTTTTATGGCAAGAAGGACATACCGCTCATGCTACAAAGGAAGAAGCCATAGAAGAAACCCTTAAAATGTTAGAAGTGTACTTTACTTTTGCAGAAAAGTATATGGCTTTACCTGTCATAAAAGGAATTAAGACTGAAAATGAACGTTTTGCAGGTGCTGTTGAAACGTATTGTATAGAAGCGCTCATGCAAGACGGAAAAGCCTTACAAGCAGGTACATCACACTTTTTGGGTCAAAACTTTCCCAAAGCCTTTGATGTAAAATTCTTAACCAAAGAAAATAAATGGGAATATGCCTGGGCAACCTCATGGGGAGTTTCTACAAGGTTAATAGGCGCATTAATTATGGCACATTCTGATGATGAAGGATTAGTGCTTCCTCCACAGTTAGCACCTTATCAAGTGGTTATTATTCCTATTCACAAAACAGAAGAAGAGTACCAAAAAGTAACTGCTCAATGTGATGTTATTGCACAACAGTTAAAAAAAGCAAACATACGTTTCAAAATAGATGCACGTAAAGAATTTACCCCAGGTTGGAAATATGCAGAATACGAACTCAAAGGTGTACCTTTACGTATTGCCGTAGGTCCTCGTGATGTGGATAATCATACCGTAGAAATAGCTCGCAGAGATACTAAAACTAAACAAAGTATAAGTGCAGATAACCTTGTTCAGAGTGTAGAAAAATTGTTATCAGAAATACAAGAGAATATCTATCAAAAAGCCCTTTCGTTTAGAAAAAGTATGACTACTCGTGTAGATACCTTCAAAGAGTTTGAGGAGGTCTTAAATGAAAAAGGCGGATTTATTGAAGCACATTGGGATGGTACAATAGAAACTGAACTTAAAATAAAAGAACTGACCAAAGCTACTATACGCTGTATTCCAATCAATAATGCATTAGAAGAAGGAAAATGTGTATATTCAGGAAAACCTTCAAAACAAAGAGTTCTTTTTGCTATCAACTACTAACCGATACTATACATACAATTAAAAACTCAGAACAGGGCATTTGTTCATGTCATTGAGCGGTTCGGCATGGTTCGGCAAGCTCACCAACCAAGCTCACCAACCAAGCTCACTAACCGCAGTACGTACCGAAATGACCTTCAACATTCGCAAAATTTGCGTCAGGTATATGAGATATAACAATCACAGTACAAAGCACTGTCTTCTAAAAAATATCATATAATCTTTACCACAACCGATATTTTTTTGTCTCGAAATTACTACTGTGCCATAACCAAAACCTCTCATTACAGAATTTGAACATGTAAGCGAGAAAACTACACTACCCGCTAAAACGAGTTGAATATATCTGCATATTGGTTTTTCTATATAAAAACAAAAAAGACAGGCGATTAAACCTGTCTTTTTATTTTAAGATACAGTATTCTTACTGAATTTCAATTTTCTTGGTAATTACTTGGTTACCAATGTTGATATTCATTAAATACATACCTGCGGATAGAGCGCTTGCGTCAAGAGTGATAGTATAAGAACCTGCGTCCATAGTACCTTGGTTATACGTACCTACTTCTTTACCAGTTAAGTCAAGAATACGAACTTGTACATTTTCTTGTTTAGCAAGGTTAAATTGGATATTAGTTTGACCGGCAAAGGGGTTAGGGAATACATTTACTTCATTTTGGGTATTACTCAACACAGGAACTACTGTACTTGGAGAACCAATTTTTTGTTGCATGGCGTTATGTACAGGTCTTGCATTTGTACTTGCGTTATATTCTTGAATAGCATAAACTACATACATTTTGTCAGGATTAGCAGTTACTACACCATAAGTGTTAGGAATTGTATAAGAATAGCTTTGTGTGTATACACCTCCGTCAGTAGTAGTAGCAGGAACGCTACCTGGTGTACCCCAAGGACCGCCAAGGCAGGCACGTAGCACGTGTCTGTGTGCAAAACCCACGATAGGATTACCTGCACCGTAATAAGGGTGTCCAGAAACAGTATTGTAATAGTTTGCTTGATTGTATTGGCTGTTATTAGGACCTATTACACTGTCTTCTACTACATAGCAGTTTAAACGGAAGTCACCTGTTACAGCGGCACGGAAAGTAGAAGTAACACTTACATTAAGTACGCGAGTAGAAGGATTATAAGTATGAGTACCAGAAATTTCAGCAGGGACAATATGTCCTAAACGCGTACCCATACGAGAATTCCATAATCCTCTATTTAATCCAGGACCGTCTGTAGGGAACTTATAGTGGTCAATAGTACCCATAGGATAGCTAGATATGAATGCACTGTTAATAGTATTTCCGTCTGTAAATGCCATACCATCACCATTGTGTACAGATATACCTATAGCGTTAGAGTAATTGTTAAGTACTTCTTCTAATTTAACCGCACCATCAGGACAGAACTGACACCAAGCACCTGTTCCTTCAAACAATATACTTCTTTTTACAGGAACGCTACTTACTGCGGCAACTTGCGCCATAGCAGTATCATTTGCGTTATTAGCATCAGGACCTGTACTTAAATTATTAGCCCATACTTTAATGTTATAGGTACCAGAACTTGTGATGTTTAAAGGAGTAGAGTGTGTAAAGTTATAGGTAGCACCATAAGCTAAATTTAAGCCGGTGGCATTCATTACTACGGGGCTACCGCCATTTACACTATAAACAATATCTGCAGAAGTTAAGTTAGTAGCACTAAGATTTCTTAGTGTACCTTGTATATTTACTATACCTGTTGAGATATATTTTTGAATGTCTAATGAAACTATTTGTGCATCAGATGCGAGAGGTTGAACTACATATACATCATTTAAGCCGAGTAAATACATGTCATTAGAGTTATTTTGGAAAGCAATTTTAATAGTTTGACCTGCCCAAGCACTTAGGTTAGCAGAGCGTTCTGTCCATGTAGTGTTTTCCGCACTGATAGTAGCAATAGTAGTAGTTACATAATTACTTGGGTCTGTACCTCCTGTAATAACTTTAACTAAATATCCATCAGGGTAAGAACCGTCATAAGCGCAGGCTTTCCAGCTTAATACTGTTGTTCCTGAAGCAGGAATCGTAATATTAGGCGTAACCAACCAGTCATTTGCCGTACCCGCAGGTGTGTAGTAAGAGTTACTAATCATTACTTTATCACCTGTGGCAGGAATAAGAGAAGCACTATTAGTAGAGACCCATGCATTAGTCCCCATCAAACTAGAGACTGAAGAATGAGGAGTTAAGCCGTCAACATTATGTTGTGTCCACCCCGTAGGAATATTGGGCGGAGTTAAACTATTGAAGTCTTCACTGAATATAACGGTTTGGGCATAGCCAAGCCATGATAGACAAGCAAGTAGAACAAGAATTGATAATAACTTTTTCATGGTAATACAAAATTATTAAACGATTTCTTAACATACAAATAAAAAATGATTTTTTTTGACGCATAGATTTTTATGAGTTTTAGTTATTCTATAACCCTTGTAAGTTGATATTCTGAGCATGTTCAATGTATTATCAATACTTTACTCCTTTTTCCTCTATTGTATTTGTGAGGATAAACTCTACTCTTCTATTTTTATAGTGTGCAGAGGGCGTATCTGCTGTGTCAATAGGTTGTGTATCTCCCAATCCTGATGCACTGATACGACTGCTTTCTATACCTTTTTCAACGAGGATATCTTTTATTGCCTGTGCGCGTTTCTGAGACATTTCTGCAATTTGATTAGAAGGATAATTAGTATTTTTTTCTAAATGTACTTTGATTTCTATGGTACTGTTAGAAAATACTTTCATACGAATGGCTATTGAGTCCAAGGTTTTCTCTAATGCATCAGTGATGGGTCTAACAAAAGTAAGCGTTTTTTTCAAGGTCCCATTGTCATAACCAAAATCTACGCGTCTATTAGCGTCCCTACCTGTTTGTGTTTTATTAGACTTAATAGGCTTATTAAAACTATGGCTGACAGGAGTCATTCGGTCTTCTGCTATACCTTTTTCTTTGAGATAGTTGATAATAGTTATTGCTCTTTTATTACCTAGTTCCGTGTTATATTCTTGTGTGCCGATAGTATCACAGTGTCCGTAAACTATAAGTTTAAGATTAGGGTACTTGTTCATGATGTTAGCCACACTATCTAACTTAACCTTTAAACCTTTTACCACTACGGTTTTATCAAAGTAAAAATTAAAATAAACACGTTGTATGTACTCTATGTCTTGTTTGTTAAGTGTAGTCAAGGACATGTCAAAATTATTAGTATTGTCTTTGAACATCTCAGGGTATTTACGAACAAGAATATCCTTTACCTTATCTGCTTCGGTACGGAGGTTTACAGCAATATCAGTGAGGGTTTGACCTTGTTGTAAGCGTTTGAGTGCGATATTAGCAATAACATCATCATTAATTTTCATTCTCATATCAAAAGGCATTTCATTTTTCATAAATACATCTTGTCCTTCGGGCATAATTACTTCTATTTTTTTACCTTGATAACCTTCGGAATTATAGCTTACTTGATAATTACCAGGAGGAATATCTAAAATTTCGTATCTGCCTTCTTTGTCTGTAACGGCATTAAAAGGCGTTCCTTCTATTTTGATTATAGAATTAGGTATGGGGTCACCTGTATCTTCATCTATCACGATACCGCGCAAAGCACCTAACTGCTCATATACCTTAGCAATTTGGTCTTCTTTTTTAGGTTTAATGCGTTTAGGTTGAAAATAATAATTATCTTTTTCTCCTACTCCACCATCTCTTGATGAAGTAAAATACCCTGATGTATCTGCGGGTTCTGTGAAAATATAAATATCATCACCAACAGAATTGAGCGGAAAACCTACATTTTGTACTTCACCAAAAGTCATTGAAGATAAATCTATACTGACTTTGAATATATCAAATCCACCTATGGAACGCTTTCCTCTTGCACTAAAATATAGATACTTGCCGTCATGCGTAATATAAGGTGCATCTTCATCATATTCAGTGTTCAAGGCATTACAATTAACAGGTGTACTCCATTTTCCATTTTCTTTCTTAATATACCATAAATCTAGTCCACCTTTTGTGCCTTTACGGTCAGAGGAAAAAAAGATTACATTGTTATCAGGAGAAGTACATAAACTAGGTTCTCGGCTATTGGTATTGATTTCTTTGATAGGTTTGAGTTCGCCCCAAGAAACTTTTCCGTTAGGTTCTATAATCACATCTGCTTCGTAAAGATTTCCTTGATTACCATCTTCGCGGTCATCATAAAAATATATTTTTTTACCATCATGAGATATACTTACCACAGCTTCATGATTTTTTCGGTTAACTTTGGGCAGTTCTATTCTTTGTGATTCGTCTTTCCATTCGTAAGGCACGGCTGTATTTTTGCGTTCTACAATATGTACATCTTCGGAATATTCGTTCTCTTCACCTCTTTTTTTACCGATATTTCCTTCTCTGCGGGAAGTAAAAATAAGAGACTTTCCACCAGGTATAACCACAGGAACATAGTCTGCTTTTTTGGAATTTACTTTATCACCAAGGTTAAATATGTCATATTTATTGGTATCAGACTTTGTTTTAAGTTCTTTTGCAGTTTCACACTGTGCTTTACCTAATTCTGCTTCTTCTTTAATATGTGGAAATAAACGATGTTTTTCTTTGAGTTCTTCATTGTAGGCTTCTATGGCTTTATCAAACTTTTGGGCATGTTGATACGCTTTTCCAAGATAAAAATAAAAATGCTTATCTAATGTGGTAGGCTTTTTACCATTCAATAATGACTGTGCTTTTTCCATATAAATGTGAGCAGAGTCTTTATGAGTACAAAAAGGATTTTCTATCATGTACCTTCCATACCAGTAATTAGCTTTGGCAGAGCTAGCGTTTTTGCTCAATACTTTACCAAGCAGCTCCTGTGCTTTGTCTTCATCACCTTTGAAATGGGCATGTTCTGCTTTGTGAATAGCTCTTTTCAGAGATTGTGCATTACTTGTAAATGCCAAAAAAAATAATAGTAGAGCAAGGTTAAAGAATTTAATTGTAGTTTTCATAACAAGAAATACAATTGCAAAAGTACACATAATAATACTTTTATACAAAAAATTAGTATCAATTTAAGGTAAAGTAATTTGAACCTTAAAAACATTTTTGATGTATTAATACACATTGACTAATATCCGAAGACTTGTTCAGGAGTAAGAATTTTTAATTCACCATACTGTTTTAGCTCTTCGGTTTTGATACGGTTTTTGTCCCCAATAATAAGGTATACTTTTGGGGTTTTGTAGTATTGTGTATGAAAGCGTTTTATCTCTTCTAATGTAGCTGATTTTACATACTCATATATTTTTTTGTGATTGTCCTCTTCTATTCCGTAACGTTGTAGGGATAGGTAGGTATCCAGTACTTTTTCATTGATAATCCGTTCGGAAACAAGAGTATTGATAAGTGTGTTTTTGGTTACGTTAAATAGTGTTTCTGATAAAGGTGGATTATTTAGAAGTTCATTCATAGCTTTTATGGCATCATGAATTTTATCTGCTTGTGTACCTATGTAAGACTGGATAAAATAAGGGTGCCCTTTTCTTGGCGGACTGGTGAATCTTGAATAGGTAGAGTAAGCCAATGCCCGCGATTCTCGGATTTCTTGAAACACTATGCTTCCCATACCACCACCAAAATATTCATTGAAAAGCGTAGCTCTGGGGGTAATTTCGGGGTCAAATAATACAGATTTTTGTAACATCAGTATCTCGGCTTGTACCATGTTGTCATAATGATAAAAATATATAAGGTCTTTATCCGTATTTTGATAAACAGGAGTTTTAGGTTCAGGAAGTTGCTTAAATTGTGTAGGAATTTTATGGTATTTTTGTAATATGGTTTTTACTTCGTTTATATCCTTTTTTCCATAATAAATAAATTTATGCGGATAACTGAACAGGTCAGCCATTAAGTCTGTATAGTTTTTGCAAGGGGTATTTTTTAGTTCATTTTCAGGTATAAAGTAAAGTAAATCAGGAGAAGTGTTACCAAATTTTGCAAAATGTGCCATTTTAAGATATAAAATCTGAAATTTATCCGCTTTGGCTTCCTGACGGGTTTTGAGTATATCTGAAACAATCTCTTTTTTAATTTTTTCATCAGGTTGAAATGTACGGATAATTTCTTCAAAAAGAGCCATAGACTGTTCAAAATAGGTATCTAAACCTAAAAACTCAATAACAGTTTCGTCTTGGCTTACCTTAATATCTACATCACAAGCATAAGACAATAACTGTTTTTTTATTTCTTTTTGTTTATACTTTTTGGTGTTCAGATATTCAAAAAAATCAGGTAAAAGGGCAAGGAATTTATTATGCTTCATTCCTATATCCAGGATAAACTTACATTTGAAGAGTTCGTTTTCTGTATTTTTTTTATACCATATTGGCATTTCTTGGTATTTGTCTTTAATAATTTCTTTAGCGTACTCTACAAAAACGGGTTCTAGTGCTGGTGCAGGAATAGCACTGAATTCTTTAAGAAACTCAGATTTTTCGTTTCTGTTGGTTTCTACTTTAGTTATAGGTGGTTTTGGAACTTTTACAGACGGCTGAGGAGTATCCTGTGCTTTATACACTACCACGTAGTTTTGATTAAAGTTCTTTTTTGCATATTCTATAATTTGTTTTTTACTGAGTGAAGCAATATTAGCTTCAAGATTTATGATTTGAGTATATTCTATTCCTTCGGTAAAAGCAGGTAGAATAGTATATACCCGTGTAGCATTATTCTGATTTTGTAAAATCCTGTATTTTTTGTAGTCGCTAATAATCTGACTAAGTAGTTTTTCATCAAATTTACCTTTCTTGATAAGTTCTAACTGTTCTAAAAGCATATTTTTTACAGTTTTCAGGTCTTGTTCTTCACGGGCTTTACCTTGTAACATTAAAACTGAATAGTCTTTCATATTTTCATAGTATGCATATCCTGAGAGTATTTTTTGTGGTAATAAAAGATTGTTGGTAATCAGCCCCGCTTTTTCATTGGAGAGCAACAAACTTATAGCCTGACAATATAGTCTATCTTCTTTGGACGTAGGGGTTCTGAAACCTATCATAACATAAGGGGGTTCTTTACCTTTTATGGTTTTTTCTATGGGCTGCGTAAGAGGCTTTTCTTGCGGAGGTGTAAAAGGTGGTACAGGTTTTGGTTCAAATTTTCCAAAGTATTTGTCTATCATGGCAATAGTAGCATCATAGTCTAGATCACCTGCAAGAATGATTGCCATATTATTAGGTACATAATAAGTATTGTAGTATTCCATTATCTTTTTAAGAGAAGGATTTTTTAAGTGTTCTACTGTACCGATGGTAGTCTGTGTGCCATAAGGATGTGTGGGAAATAAATTAGCAAAAAATGTTTCATAAGCTAAATTATCATCATTATCCATAGAGATATTCTTCTCTTCATAAACAGCTTCTAATTCTGTATGAAATAAACGCATCACGGGCTTTCTGAATCTTTCACTTTCTAATTTCAGCCATTTTTCTAACTGATTACTCGGAATATCATTGATATACACTGTTTGCTCTACAGAGGTAAACGCATTAGTGCCTTTTGCACCTATTTGAGAAACCATTTTATCATATTCATTAGCAATGGCATATTGTGCCGCTATACCTGAAACGCTATCTATCTGCCTATAAATAAGACTTCTTTGCGTTTCATCTTTAGTTTGGTTATACTGTTCATACAAAGCATATATTTGGTCAAGATAGATTTTTTCTTGAGTGTAGTCTTTTGTACCAAATTTATCTGTACCCTTAAAGAGCATGTGTTCTAAATAATGAGCAAGTCCCGTAGCATCAGCAGGGTCATTTTTACTGCCTGCTTTCACAGGAATTGCTGTATAAATGCGTGGTTCTCTGTTGTTTTTGCTCAAATACACAGTTAAACCATTATCTAATGTGTAGATACGTGTTTGTAGAGGATCATTCGGATAACTTATGTATTTATATATTTTCTGTGCATATAAACTGCTAAAAGCAATAATCTGATATAAAATAATGAAAATGGATTTTTTCATAGGCACAAATATAGTATTATTTTGATATACAAAACTTATAGTTCAAACAATCTGTTTCATTTACGTCTTGTTTTTCATTTTAATTCGTACTTTGAATATATGAAATATATTATAGGAATGTTTTTACTAAGTGTATTGTTTGTATCTTGCCACGCACAAAACAAAAACAAAATAAACAAAACTATGAACACAACTATTTCTCCTAATGCACAAACTGCTACTTTGGCAGGGGGCTGTTTCTGGTGTATAGAAGCCGTTTATTTAGAAGTAGAAGGTGTAGAGAGTGTAGTTTCAGGCTATACAGGCGGACAGAAAGCTAATCCTACTTACGAACAGGTATGCACAGGTACAACAGGGCATGCCGAAGCCGTAGAAATTAAGTTCAACCCTGACAAAATCAGCTATAAAGAATTATTAGAGATATTTTTTGTTATTCACGACCCTACCACACTTAACCGTCAGGGTAATGACATAGGTACACAATATCGTTCCGCTATCTATTACCATACACCTGAACAGAAAGCTATAGCTGAACAGGTTATGAAAGAAGCCCAAAAACATTGGGATAATCCTATTGTTACAGAACTTACTCCTGCACAGATTTTTTACAAAGCAGAAGACTATCATCAAAATTATTATAACTTACACCCCAATCAAGGCTATTGTGCCGTAGTGATTAACCCTAAATTAGCTAAATTTAGAAAAACCTACAAAGACAAACTCAAAAAGCATGAATAATTTACATACTCTACAAGATTTTTCTTTTTCCCCGTCTGAACTCTCTGTACTGCATGACAAGACATTTTTTGAAATCAAGCATGCAGTTATGCACAAATGGGAGAAGTTTTTATCTCATCTTGCAGAGAATATACACAAATGGATACAAGATACACCTAACATTCGTATTCCTAATGAGGTAAAACAAACAACCCCTAAAATTTCCAAAGGAGAAAATTATCAAGGTATGCCGTACATGGTATTAGATTATCCGAGATATTTTGGTAAAGAAGATACTTGTGCGTTCCGAAATCTCTTACTTTGGAACAGAGGGCTATACAGTACATGGTTTTTTGAAGGTAAATACATAGATTATGCTATACAAATATATGCTCAGCATGGAACGCAAAGCATGTATCTACATCAGAATACTGACAAATGGATACACGAACTCACAGAACAGGATATTTATATTCAGATGCCCCAAAGTATGTCAGAAGGGGATTTACTTATAGAACAGTGTGCTTCATTGCTTCATCAAACCCGAAATAAGCTCAATTATCTTAAATTTACCAATTTCATTTCCTTTCAAGAATGGAATAAACCACATATAAATAATTTATCTCCTGCGTTAAACAATAGCTTTATGGCATTTTACAATTTTATGCGGGGATAAAATATGTCTTACATTACACACCTAATTACGTTCTGAATAACTAACTGACGATTTGGAGCTATGTTTATAGATGTATATCCTTCACTGTGATAAATACGAATCGCATCTACTTTATTAGCAAGTATTTTTTGTACATCATCAGGCATAAAAATATAATTTGCATAGTACTCTACATTACCATAATACCTACGCCCTGTAACTTCTCTGGCACATCTGACAGTAATTACTTCTCCGTTAGTAAATGCTATCTTTAGCTCATCACCTTTTTTAATGATGTATCTTGTAGGGAAACGCTCTTGAATAAGCAAACCAATACCTATAAAACCATCTACATTTTTACCTTTTACATACAGATAAGGTTCAGGACCCCTTGTATTTAAAGTTTGCTGTTTGGTAATACGGGAAATGGATTTGGTAAACTTGTCTATTTCATTTTTTTCATAACGACAGTTATTTTTTGATTGCGAACCCTGTTGCTGTGCGTAAATAAATAAAGAAAACAACAGCATGAATAGAAAAATAAATTGTTTCATAGATATTGTAAAATTACACAAGGTATGCCAATTATTCTATACTTTTGCAGTGATGAAAACAAAGTTTTTCTTTCTTTGTATTATTATAGTTTTTGTATATGCTTGTCGCCCAAAAGATGAGCAGATACTCATAGATTTTGCCACTTTTGATATTGCATGGGCATCAACGACAGGACTTACCTCAGACCTTAAACAAAAAGCCATGCAGGATATTAAAAACTGGGAACAGGACGTTAAAAAAGTACAGGATAGTGCATATAAGTTAGAGCAATGGAGTAAAATAAAAGATTTTTCTCGCGATGTATACGGATATGACTCCGCACAGAAAAAAACAATAAACTACATTGATAAAATGAAAAACTTTCACCAAAAACTGCTTGCCATAGATAAAAAAATTGCAGAAGAAAATTTGTCTATCAATGATTTTAGAAAACGTATTTTAGAAAAAAAAGAAGGCACACCGCAGGATAAAATACAATTAGCAAAATACAATGAAAAAATGATACTCTATCAAGAAGAGATTTATCAAGCACAAAAAGAATACAAAACCTTGCATGAGGGCTTTGAACCTGTAATCGACCAATGGAAAATGCTCTTGTCTTATGCGTTTCCTAAACGAAAAAAAGAGGATAGCAAACAAAACACCGTGATAAAGTAGAAAATATTTTTCTAACCTGAACAATTATTCTATTTTTGCGTACAAGTCAGCTATGTTTATGAAACATTTTACTTTGTTTTTAATCAGTTTTTTTAGTATTTCTTTTTCTTATAGTTATGCACAGCAACCCGATACAGGAGAATTAGAGTGCAAAAAAGTCAAATTTATTTATGATACAGCCATGCATAACTACTTGCGCATAAAGTTAGGTGAAAACACAGACGCTGTAATAAAACTCGTAGATAAAGCAAAAGAAAAAACTATACGTATGGTGTACATACGGGCAGGACAGCAGTTTGATGTTATCAATATTCCTACGGGCAGATACTATGTAAAAATTGCTTATGGCAAAGATTGGGTATTCACATCAGAAAAAAACTGTGAAGGCGAATTTAAGGAAAAAGCAGTCTACAAACAAAGTAAGCAAATGTTTGACTTTAAGAAAATTAAAGTAAAAGACGGATACCAGATTGCTAATTTTGAACTTACTTTGGATATGAAAATTGAAGAAGGTTCAGGTGAAGCTATGAAAAATCTACCTATTACAAAAGAACAATTCAATAAGTAAAAAACAAATTGATATATGAACCTCAATATGATGGAAATGCTTGCCAAAATTCAGGAAATGCAGGCAGAAATGAAAAAAACACAGGAAGGTTTAGAAAAACTGACCGTAGAAACCGAAGCAGGCGGGGGTATGGTAAAAGTTATCGCAAACGGACTTAAAAAAATTATTAAAATACAGGTAGACAAAGATATTATTGACAAGGAAGACCCCGAAATGATGGAAGACCTTATTATTGCCGCAGTAAATAAAGCGATTGAAGCCGCAGACGAGTTGCATAAATCAGAAATGCAGAAAGCAGCGGCTTCCATGATTCCCAATATTCCCGGATTGGACTTATCTAAGTTTGGGCTGTAATATTTTGTATAATTTTTTTGTTGTAGTGTTTATTTTATTTTTGTAAAGTTATTCACTTATGTTCGATAACCTTGACCCCCATTATCTAGTTATTTTAATTTTTGCTGTAATAGTCATTTTTATGATGATATTAGACCTCGGCTTACTGAACAGAAAAGCTAGCAAAACCACCTTTAAACAAGCATTATTCTGGACTTGTGTCTGGGTTGCTATATCTGTTGCTTATTCTGTTGTGGTATATTATCTGGGTTTTCCGCCTGTAAAAATGGCATCAGGCAAAATGGAAACCAATTACATACAGTTTATTGATTATCTCTCTTCCTATATTATAGAACTCTCCCTCTCCGTAGATAATATATTTGTAATGATACTTATATTTGGCTATTTCAAAACTCCAGAAGAGTATCATAAAAAAGTATTGTTCTGGGGAATACTCTCCGTAATCCTTATGCGAGGTATATTTATTTTTATAGGTGAAGCCTTGATACACCATTTTCACTGGATACTGTACGGTTTTGGTGTTTTTCTGATATACACAGGAATAAAAATGCTCCTCAAAAAAGAAGATGATGACATAGATATAGAAAACAGCAAGCTCGTAAAATTTATGCGTAGGCGTTTTCGTATGACCGCTGACTATCAAAATAACAAATTCTTTGTCCGCAGAAAAGGTATTTTGTTTATTACTCCTCTATTTCTTGTGCTTATGGTTATAGAAAGCACAGACTTAGTTTTTGCTTTGGACTCCATTCCTGCGGTATTTACTATTACTGAAAACGGTTATGTTGCTTTTACTTCCAATATCTTTGCGGTTATGGGTTTGCGTTCCATGTACTTTTTGTTGAGTTCT
>CALIZB010000166.1 GCA_938028625.1 uncultured Bacteroidia bacterium
GCGGAGGAGGAGTATTATCAAGATTTAGCTAGTTTAGAATTTAGTAATCTACAACTGAAAAAGGAACATGAGCAATTAAAAACTCTTTTTGAACAAGAGAAACAACGTTCAGAAGAGAAAGAAAAATTATTGCAAGAGGAGAAACAACGTTCAGAAGAGAAAGAGAAACTACTGCAAGAGGAGAAACAACGTTCAGAAGAGAAAGAGAAACTACTGCAAGAAGAGAAACAACGGGCAGAGAATGCACAGCAAAAAATCATAGAGCTTGCAAGAATGCTAAAAGAATTAAAAGTTCCTATCCATGAGATTACGCAAAAAACAGGACTTTCAAGAGATGAAATTGAGAGATTATAATCAAATTTCTATTTAAGTGATATTAACTGCTACACTACCCAAAAAATATTTCAGAAAAATTTGGTAATGTCATTTTTTTTCTTTTTTACAGTCGCTTTGCGCAGAGCGGCAATACTGCAGCATTAAAAGACAGTACGGAAAACATTACTGCCGAAAAAAGAGCAGCTTATCTTATTACATGAATATGAAAAAAATCATTCAACATTCAACATAAGTATAGCATTTATGCTACTAAGTGTAGGAATTGGGTTTACGGGGGTGTCAAAGGACAAACATAGAAACCATCAAAAACAACATTACTGCTACCAATTACACAAGTAGGTTCAATAGCGGTCCTAAACATTGGGTTGACGCACAATTAGAATGTATGGCTGGTGACTCTGATAACTGTACAGTATTAAATTTAATTAACTTCAATGACAATAATGGACAAAATGTGCTAGCTGATTTTAATAGTCTCATTACATTACAAAGTAGTAGTTCAATACAAAATTTTTTTTAATGGTAGTGATTGGCACATTATATTTCCTATATTAGCAGAGCCTAATATGAGTAATGAGCTAAATTTTGCAAGGTCTGATAATTGTATTGTGGGCCTAGTGATAAATCCGTCTGATAACACACATTATTATCTCTTTAAACGATTAGAAGAGAATTATACAACATTAGACTTTGTTATTCCTACTCAACAAGAACAATAGTAATTTTGTTTTATATGACAAAAATAGGTATTAGTATCTTTTTGGTCCTTGTGTTACTTTCTATAAGTTGTCAATTTACTGAAAGAACCAAAATATTAGATGCTAATACATTCAATAGGGATAGTATTATATTAGATATTTATACAGGTAAACAGTTTACTCCTGCTATAAGAAACAGTATTACTTATTTAAAGGATGGATATTTTGCTAACATAAGTAGAAAAAGCATTTTGTTTTACAACATAAAGGGCAAACTAACAGATAGTATTTCTGTTAGTTTGCCTTCTTATTCTTTTTATACATGGTCTGCGTTAGATGCTAATCATTTCTATTTTTTAGATGAAGAAAAAAATTCTTTAATTCTTGTTGATAAAACAACACCTCGTAAAATATGGAATTTAAATTCTCTACCTGAATTATTTCTCAATCAATTTTTTATTATTGGTAATCCCCCGACAGTTATCCAAGATACTTTGTTCGCTTTTTATGTACCCAAAAAAATGGTCTTTACAAGTGATAAGTACAGACTTTAAACTACTTTATGAAATTGATTTTCCACCTAAAAAATATGATTTTAATTCTATTTTGATTACTCCTAAAGGAATTTGTATTGCTTTATTTAGTTCTTATTCAGGATATTTGACCTATGAAGTATTTCATATTAAGTAGTGTTTTACTATTACTATTTTACAGTTGTGATAAAAAGCCCAGACAAGAGGCTATCTTAAAAGAATTATTCAAAAAAGAGTTTAATTATGAATTGCCTAATAATGTAGCCATTATTACATTACCTGCGGAAACTTGTCCCGGCTGTAACATGATTGCAAAACAATGCTATAAAAAAGTATATTACAAACCAGAAGTGATTGCAGTATGCACAGACACTGCACAGATAGGTTATTTATCAGGCACAAAGCGTATATTTTGGGATAAAAACAAAGCTATTACAAGATATCAAATTGGACAACAACCTTATTACATTGAATTTAAAGACGGCAAAGTAATTTCTACGTTAGAATTCTCAAAAGAAAAATTACTCTGTTATTGCAAAAAAAATAGAGCAATAATAAAGCATAAAAATTTGATGATGTCAATATTTTATTATGTTTTAACCAAAACTCAATTCTACGTAATTTTATGAACCTCTACCAAAGTGGATTAAATAATTTTCTCTTTTCATAGAGATTTTATATTTTTGTACGGTAATAACAAATAAAAAAACCTTGGCAGAAAAAGTATTTGAAGTACAAAATCCTATTTTATTTACAGGATTACACAATGAGTTATTAGAACTGCTCAAAACGGCATATCCTGCTACAAAAATAGTAGCAAGAGGCTTGGAAATCAAAATAATAGGCACAAATGAAGAAGTAATGCTAGCGGAGGCTATTGTTGAACAGATGAAGGTCATTATCCAAAAGCAAGGGCATATCTCCGAAGAACAACTCAAAGACCTGCTGAGTAAACAAAAAATCGTTATTTTTACACAGAAAGATGCAAAACCTATCTTGTTTGGTGCAAACGGACAGCCTATTTTAGCCAAAACCGTAAACCAAAAACGCATGGTAGAAGCCTCTGCGGAAAATGATATTGTTTTTGCGATAGGTCCTGCGGGTACAGGTAAAACGTACACTGCGGTTGCCATAGCTGTCAATGCACTTAAAAATAAGCAGGTAAAACGGATAGTATTAGTACGCCCTGCCGTAGAAGCAGGAGAAAGTCTAGGATTTTTACCTGGAGATATGAAAGAAAAAGTAGACCCCTATCTTCGCCCTTTGTATGACGCATTAGATGATATGATACACGCTGAAAAACTCAAGTCTTATCTAGAAAGCAAAATAATTGAAATTGTACCTCTTGCTTATATGCGCGGGCGTACCCTGAACAATGCCTTTATTATTTTAGATGAAGCCCAAAATGCTACCTCTACTCAAATGAAAATGTTTCTCACCCGACTGGGCATGGACTCCAAAATTATTGCCACAGGAGATTTGACCCAGATAGATTTACCTAAAAAAACTATGTCGGGACTAAAGCATGCCGTCAGTTTACTTAAAAACATCAAAGGTATTTCTTTGATAGAATTAGACGGCAGAGATGTGGTTAGACACCCTTTGGTCAAAAAAATTATAGAAGCATACAGCGAAGAGGAAGATAGCAACTAATCAAAACCAGCACACTGTTTGTCAAATTCATGTGTAAAAACAAAATCAAGTTTGTTTTATCACTATATTTGTTGTATCTTTGTGTTTTGCAACTTAACCTTGCAGAGTACCGTTTTAGTAAATATGCAGTCTGAAGTTATTGTAAAGCCTTATACCGAAGAAGGAAGTAAAAAAGTACAAGTAGCAGATATGTTTAACAACATAGCCCCAAAGTATGACTTCCTGAACCGTTTTCTAAGTGCAGGTATAGATAAAAAGTGGCGTAAAAGAGCAATCAAAGAGCTTAGCAAAGAAAATCCTAAAACTATTTTAGACGTTGCTACAGGTACAGCAGATTTTGCCATTGAAGCGCTTAAACTTAATCCTGAAAAAGTGATTGGAATAGACATATCTGCTAAAATGCTGGAAATAGGCAAAGAAAAAATAACACAAAAATCTCTTAACGACAAAATAGAACTTATGCTCGGTGACTCTGAATATCTACCGTTTGAAGACAATACCTTTGATGCGGTTACTGTGGCCTTCGGCGTAAGAAATTTTGAAAACTTAAAACAAGGTTTAACAGAAATTTTAAGAGTATTAAAACCAAATGGGACTTTTTTGGTGCTTGAATTTTCCAATCCGCGAAAATTTCCTGTAAAACAATTATACCGTTTTTACTCAAAATATATTCTACCTACCATAGGTTGGATTGTTTCCCGAGATAAATCTGCATATACTTATCTACCTGAATCTATCAAAGCGTTTCCTGACGGAGAAAATTTTTTACATATTTGTACATCAGTAGGATACGCCGAAACTAAATGGATACCTTTAACAATGGGAATATGTTCAATATACATAGCCAAAAAACACGGATAACTGTATTTCTTTTGTGGGGTTTTATGATATATAGCCAATGTTTTGCACAAATGGCTAGCAACAGTATCTTTTACGAAAAATCACAGACGAATACTATGCGTGTATACAGCAGTATACTGTACAAAAAACCGTATGATGTAAAAAAAGGTAAAATAGGGTTTATATTTGGACTGAATATAGCAGACTACGCTGTAACCCGCAAAGAAACTCGTATAGACACATTTAATGCTATATATGTAAAATCTGGTCCAGGTATTCATTTTGGATTAGTTTGTACCTATAAAATACATGACTTGTTAGATATACGTGCTATTCCTTCCTTTGCATTACAACAGCGTACTATTCGCTTTGAACAAAGACGAATGCGAGATACTACATTTAGCAAAGTTTCAGAATCCGCAATGTTTCAACTACCTTTGGAGATTAAATTCAAGTCTGAACGCAATGACGATTTTAGAGTGTATTTATTAGGTGGAACATTATTAAGCTATGATATGTCCAGCAGGGCAAGCGATAACATAAACAAAGACAAACTTATCCGCACTGAACCTTTTGATATAGCAGGAAGTGTAGGGTTCGGAATGGATTTTTATCGTGAAAAAATTAAAATATCGCCTGAAATTAAGTTTGCACATGGTATAAATAACCTTCTTATCCGAGAAACGAACAACTCTTTCAGTAATGGATTAAATTCTCTCCGAAGTCAAACCCTCATGCTTAACCTCATTATTGACTGGTAGAATATCCTCAGAAGGATATTTGTATGGTTGAACAGAATGTTTTACCTTTGTTGCATGAGTACAGGATTTTTTAATATACCCGAACCAAAAAACGAACCTGTTTATAGTTACGCTGTTGGTTCAAAAGAGAGAGAACTGTTGAAAAAAGCTATCAGCGATGCACGCAGTACCGAATTAGATGTACCTATGTACATTGGCGGTGAGGAAGTGCGTACAGGTATAAAAAAACGTTTATCGCCCCCACATGACCATAAGCACACACTCGGCTATTATCATGAAGGTAACAAAGAACATGTAAAACAAGCTATACAAGCCGCATTAAATGCTAAATCTGCATGGGAAAACATGGCTTGGGAACATAGATTGTCCATTTTTCTTAAAGCCGCTGAACTGATTGCAGGTAAATATCGCTACATACTTAATGCGGCTACTATGCTCGGACAAAGTAAAAATGCGTTTCAGGCTGAGATAGACTCTGCCTGCGAACTCATAGATTTCTTACGTTTTAATGCGTATTTTGCAGGTCAAATTTATGCACAACAACCTATATCAAGTCCAGGTATTTGGAATAGAGTAGAACAGCGTCCTTTGGAAGGTTTTGTGTTTGCACTGACACCATTTAATTTTACAGCTATTGCAGGCAATTTACCTACTGCACCTGCCATGATGGGCAACGTGGTAGTTTGGAAACCTTCTAACACTCAAATCTACGCAGCACAATGGATTATGCGTATTCTCAAAGAAGCAGGATTACCTGATGGAGTAATTAACCTTGTGTATGTAAGCGGCGCTGATGCAGGAGAAGTAATTTTTAGCCACCCCGACTTTGCAGGCATTCATTTTACAGGAGGAACGTCTACATTCAGGCATATATGGAAAACTATCGGAAATAATATTCATTTGTATAAAAGTTATCCTAGAATTGTAGGCGAAACAGGAGGAAAAGATTATGTATTTGCACACCCTACCGCTGATGCAAAAAGTCTTGCTACGGCATTAGTCAGAGGGGCTTTTGAATATCAAGGTCAAAAATGTTCTGCGGCATCAAGGGCATATATTCCGCAGAATTTATGGGAAAATGTAAAAAATTATATGCTTGCTGATTTGGCTACGATTAAAATGGGTGGTGTAGAAAATTTTTCTAACTTCTTTAATGCGGTTATTGATGAAAAGTCATTTGACAGCATAGCTAATTACATAGAATTTGCTAAAAATGACCCGTCCTGTCAAATTATTGCGGGAGGTAAATACGATAAATCCGTAGGTTATTTCATAGAACCTACTGTGATACTGACCACCAATCCTACCACAAAAGTAATGTGCGAAGAGATTTTTGGACCCGTGCTTACGATATATGTGTATGCGCCTGAGGAGTGGAAAAATATTCTTAACCTTGTAAATACTACGTCTGAATATGCACTTACAGGAGCTATTTTTGCCCAAGATAGATACGCTATTGAGTACTGTTCTAATGCACTACGTCATGCGTCAGGGAATTTTTACATCAATGATAAGCCTACAGGCGCCGTAGTAGGACAGCAACCTTTTGGGGGAAGCAGGGCTTCAGGAACGAATGACAAAGCAGGTTCTATGCTTAATTTACTTCGTTGGGTATCTCCGAGAGCTATCAAAGAAACGTTTCTACCCCCCACAGATTATCGTTATCCTTTCATGGATGCAGAATAATTTATCTCGCAAAACCTATGGTAAGAATTTTACAGGTTTTGCAACCGTATTTTTCTAATACTTCCATGCATTTAATTAACGTACTTCCCGTAGTAATAATATCGTCTATAAGGAGTACGTTTTTGTTTTCAATCTTTTCAGGAGAGAGTGTATCAAATATGCTTTTTTCAGACAAAGAAAGAATACGTTGTAGTCTGTTTTTACGCGTTTGCGTAAGAGTATGTTCTGTTTTGACTAATATTTCCTTATGATAAGGTAAAGGAATTACTTTTTGAATGCCTTTAAGTATCATAACTGCCTGATTATATCCACGCAAGCGTTCTTTTTTAGGATGCATAGGTACAGGAACAAGATAATCTATGTTATCAAAAAAATTACTTTCCTTTAAAGAGTTTGCCATGAAATTACCTAGGTCTTCGCCTAGAAATGGCTTATTCTCATACTTTAGGCTGTGAATAATACTTTGTATAGTTCCTTTTTTATCAAAATAAAATAAAGCAGTAGCTCTTTTTAGAAACGGAAAGCCTAATAGTTTAGCTTCCATATCATTAGGAAAGTCTTTAAGGTGAAAGTCTGTTTTCTCCGTTTTTGTAAGACAGGATGTACATATCTTATAAGGTTCAGAAAGCAGCAAAGGTTGTTTGCACCCAAAACACACATTTGGATACACTAAATGCAATACACTTTCTATGTATGATTTCATCTGGGAATACATTTTTTGTTGTCCTTAAATATACAAAAACTAAAATAAATTTTTTTTCTGTTCAAAATAAAAAATATGTTTATTTGCAAAGCAAAAAAGTGCTCCTGGGCTATGCAGAGAAAAAAATGGCTTTCTCATACGGTACTGATAATCACGTTGTTTTTATGGATAACTATGTTTATCATGCTGGAGCGGGATATGCGACTGCTTGAGGTAAGCTACGAACAAGACAGATACAGAATATTGCTCTTTTTTTCCTTAAATACGTTGTATTATTATTTAGGACAGTTTATTGTGTCTTCCAAAAGAAGTGAAACCACACGACAACTTTATAGGTTTTTAATTTTGGGAGTATTGCTTTTGTTTACGCATTTGGCAGTTCAGAATTTACCGAAAATATTTCCTGAACTCAAAATACCGTTTTACATATCGTTTACGTATCTGTTTAACCTTGGGATATTAAGTTTATTTCTCATTTATGGAAATTTTACGGTGAGGGCTTTTTTGCTTAAAAACAAAAATCCGATATATGACAGTATATGGAAGTTTTTTATTTTATGGTTGTTTTTGTCTATATTTTTTGTATTTGTTCCTAATTGGATATGGATACAACGCATTTATCTAGCTATAGGGATTATTACAGCTACTTACTTAGCATCTACACCTAAATGGATAGCGTATCTTACTCAACAAGAAAAGCGATTTGCTATTTTTTATGTATTAGGCGTTTTGAGTGTAGTCATTTTACTTTGGTTAAGTATTCAGTTATACCCTATTCCTAAATACCTTCCTGATATTTTCAAAGAGTCTCAAAATAACGTATTTTTTGTGTTATCATTTTATTTTATTAGCATTTACTTATTGATTTCTTTTGCGGCTTTATCCATTAACATACTATTGTCTTCTGTGGCAGAGCAGCGCTATAATTTATGGTCTAATATGCAAGAGTTTTCTTATTTACTACAACAAGATTTTAATACGCGAAGCATCTATGAAAAACTTTTAAAGATATGTATAGAAACTACACAGGCTAAGATTGGTTGGGTTGAGATGTATCATGGGACGGATATTGTTACAGAAGCCATGCACAATATAGACGTGCCCACAATAAAGCAAATCAAACAACTGACAGAGAAAAAATTTATCAGTTTGCTTAAACCCTATCGCTACATAGCTAATACAGAAATTAGAGGATTTAGAACTATTTTGTCAGTTTATATTACTTTGCATGACAAAAAGAAAATAGGTACTATTTACCTTGTTTCCCCCATAGCTGATGATTTTGAAGAAGATGACCGTAACACGGTAGTTATGTTTGCTAAACAAGCAGGCATAATATTGGAAACCGCTTTTTTATTACAGGAGTCTGTAGAGAACCAAAAATATCAAGAAGAAATCAGTATTACCAAAAAAGTACATCAAAGACTACTGCCCAAAAGTATTCCACAACCTTATCCATTGCAGATTTCAGCCTATCAAAAATACGCAGAGCTTGTAGGTGGAGATTTATATGATTTTTATTATGATAAAAATCGTAATATACTTAATTTCTGTGTAGGTGATGTAAGCGGAAAGGGCGCTTCAGCGGCGTTTTACATGGTAGAACTTAAAGGTATCTATCAAACGCTTTGCTACCCTGAAAATGCTTTGCTTTTGCCTAATAAAATGGTAGAGATAACTAATGAACTGCTTACCAAAGGTATGGAAAGTCATGTTTTTATTACTTTATTATATGCACAGTTTCACTTAAATGAAAACAAACTATATTTTGCTCGTGCAGGACATACTACACCCCTGTATTACAACGCAAATACACAACAAGCACGCTATCTACATGAAGGAGGTCTGGCTATTGGGCTAATCAAAGGAGATTTGTTTAACGAAAATAATGTACTGTGTAATATAGAATATTCAAAAAATGATGTTTTTGTTTTTTATTCTGACGGATTGACCGAAGCTCAGAACCCAGAAGGAGAATGTTACGGATTAGAACGCTTGCAAAAAGTACTCACAGAACACGCAAATAAAGATGTATACGCTATTGAATATGCTATTTTACAAGATGTTTATAAGTTTAAAGAAAACACAACCTTATCAGACGATTTTACGTTACAAGTAATTAAAATTCAAGAATGAACATAAAAACTACAACAGAAAGCAGTTTTGTGATAATCAAGCCGATAGGAGAAGTAGACGCTTATTCTTCTATTGATTTGGACAATGCTGTATCTGACGTAGTAAAAAATTATGAACGTCCATATATTATACTTGACGGTAGTGAACTCACCTATATCTCTAGCGCAGGTATAGGTGTTTTTATTACCTATTTAGAACCTATTCGTAAGAAAAAAGGGGATTTAGTGTTTGCTAATTTACGCAAAGAGGTACAGTATATATTTTCTGTACTTGGTTTAGATAAATTAGTAATTATTACAGACAGTATTTCAGTTGCAAAGGAGAAATTAAACCATGTCAAAGAAAGTATTTAGTTGTGATTTAAGAAATTTATCGGATATACGTGCTTTTGTGGCAGAAGCCCTTAATCAATATGCTATTCGTACAGAAATACGGGAACAACTTATTTTAGCCACAGACGAAGCTTGCGCTAACACAATTATACACAGTAATCACTGCTGTAATGAGAGATTTATAGAACTCAGTTTAAATATTATTCCTGAACAAAAAATTGCCATACAAATTACAGATGCAGGCAAAATCCCTGAACTACCTAATGAAGTGCAGATTAATATTCAAGAAAATATCCGTTGCAGTAAAAAAGGAGGTATGGGTTTATACCTCATGCAAGAAATGGTAGACCAAATTATCCGTTTTCATGAATCAGGTAAAAACATCATTATTCTTGAAAAAAGATTGAACTAATCTCTCAATGCGTTTTTTGCATACTTTAGCTGTCAAGATTTTAATTTTTCATGCGTAAAGTACAGGTTTTTACTTGGCTGTTGATATTTTTTACCTTGTTGGAAGGATGTTTTCATGGAATAACGTATTACTATAGACCTAAACAAGATACCATAAAAATAGAATATCAATATACAAAAATAGGGCAGTTAAATCCTGAAATTAAAGAGTCTTCGGGACTTATTCAAGTACAGGATACTTTTTTAATCACACATGGAGACTCAGGAAATATGCCTTATCTATATCTTACTGATTTACAAGGAAAACTACTTAAAAAATTTTACATCAAAGGAATACATAATTTGGACTGGGAAGCTATTGCACAAAGTAAAACGCATATTTACATAGCAGATATAGGAAATAATACCTTGCAAAGACAACAATTTTCTATTTATCGTGTCCCGCTGGACTTAACAAAAGATACGCTAGAACCAGACAAAAAAATTGTTTATGTATATCCTGACCAAAAATCTTATCCTAAACACAGAAATCATGATGCGGAAGCCATGTTATACACAGAACCTTATTGCTATATATTCACTAAAAACTACAATGTTAAAGGTACAGATGTGTATAGAATTGATACTCGCAAAGATAGTGTTCAAGCCGCTGTATGGATAGCCCATTCTTATTTAGATTCTTATGTTACTGATGTAGCTTATAACCCCACAAAGCAGGAAATAGCTTTGCTTACTTATGGATTTGTGTATATCTATCAGACACATTTGGACAGTTCTTTATTTAAAAATGCGAAATTAACTGTCAGGTTACGCATACCCCCCTCCCAAACCGAAGCAATCACATATCTAAATAACAATACGCTACTTGTTACTAATGAAAAAGGAAAACTTTTTATTTTATCTCTTTTGTATAAACGGAGATGGGGTTGGTTTAATGATTGTTGCTCTGGATTATTCTAATCTTTATGAACTCACAAAAAAAGATTAAAAAGATGTTTTTTATGAGGTGTTGTAAAGTTATGATATATATCTGAGTTTAGCCATGTTCTTTGTAGGTAACATTGGTATGCAGTTTGACGTTATACTTGTAAATTTAACATAAATCGTATGAAAACAATAATCTTAATTCTCACTTTGCTCTCCGTGATGAGCTACAGTTTTGCTCAGGAAGGCAGTATCCTTATTGCCGCTGACAATGCAGAAAAAATGACCGTTGTACTGGACGGTGCGTTAAAAAATGAAGATCCTCGTACTCAGGTTATCATTGACGGCGTAATGCCCGGTATGCACAAAATCAAAGTTATCAAACATAACAGCGGCGCACCTCAGGTAATTATAGAGAAAACCATTGGCGTAGAACCAGGTACACGTTCTTATTATAATGTAAAATTGAACAACAAAAATGAATATGTATTACGCCTGTACAATGCAGAACCTTACATGGCAAACGCAAATAACAATCCTGTTATTACCAATAACCCTAATACTACCGTAGTACAACCTAATCCTAATGTTGTAGTAGTGCAACCTGTTAATCCTGGTAATGTTACTATGAGTACAAACACTACTCTTCCCAGTGAAAATATGAATATGAACATGACCATTACCGAAACAGGGGTGAACTTTAACATGAATGTAAATACCACAGGAACTCCAGGTAATAACCCTGTACTGATTACTCCTAGTACTGTTCCTCAAAACAATGTAGTAGTTATTCCTGCTAACACTGCTGTTATGTGTGCCATGCCTACCTTAAATCCTGGGGATTTTCAGAGAGCAAAAGCCACTATCAGCAACCAGAGTTTTGATGATACCCGCGCAACTATTGCTAAACAGGTTATACAAGCTAATTGTATGTCTGTGGCACAGATAAAAGAAATTTTAACTTTGTTTAGTTTTGAAGAAACCAAATTGGATATTGCCAAATTTGCTTATATCTATACTTGTGACAGAAACAAATACTATGAAATCAATTCTGTATTTTCTTTTTCCAGTTCTGTTGACGAACTTAATGCACACATAAGCACTATACGATAGAGCATAACACACTTAAAAGAAACAGTATCGGGCAGCGCCAGGTATTGCTGTGCCTGATATTTTTTTGCTTATATTTTTTCAGCAATTCTGAGTTTTGCGCTTCTTGCACGGGGATTATGTTCAATTTCCTGCGGACTTGGCAAAATAGGTTTTTTGGCAGGTAAAAACGGGCGTATCAGGTTGCCATACATATCTTTTTCAAGTTTACGTTGAATATTTCCATATCGCATGATATTTTTTACTACTCGGTCTTCCAAAGAGTGATAGGTCAAGATTACTAATTTACCTTTGGGTTTAAGAATATTTATACTTTGCTTTAAAAGACTTTCAAGGTGCTTTAACTCTTGATTTACTTCCATACGTATAGCCTGAAATACTTGTGCGTAATAAGAATATTCTTTGTATTTAGGTGTTGCATTTTTTATGACTTCAAGAAATTGAAATGTAGTTTGTATAGGGGCAAGTTTTCTTGCTTGTACGATACATTCTGTAAGAATTTTAGGGTTATGCACCTCACCATATAACTTAAAGATAATGTTCAACTGTTCTTGTGTATATGTATTAAGTACTGTATAAGCAGAAAGTTCTTGTGAGGTATTCATGCGCATGTCTAATGGCGCATCAAAACGGTAGCTAAAACCTCTTTCTGCGGTATCTAATTGATAAGAAGATACACCTAAATCAGCGAAGATGCCATCTAGAAAGTTTATACCGAGGTTGTGGAGTGCGGCAGACATAGCAGAAAAATTATCCCGAACAGGATAAAAATTAGGTTGTGTTATTTTTTCAAAAGGGGCATCTTTATCTTGGTCAAAAGCAATGAGTTTTCCATTTTTAGAAAGGACATTAAGAATAGCTGTACTGTGTCCTCCTCCGCCGAAGGTTGCGTCTACGTATATTCCGTCAGGATTATGTACCAAAGCGCTTATGCTTTCATGAAGTAATACAGGAATGTGATAAGACATTTTTATTCAGAGGATAGGTTAACCTGTGCAAATTCTCTGCGTTTTAGACGCTCCATAATAAAGTTATCCAAAGGTTTAATCAGAATAATCAGAATAATTTTTGATGCCCATGACGAACCTTCCATAACAAATCTATCAAAAAGTTCTGTAAGTACAAGTAAAATAATAGCTACAATAACAATAATTCCTGTGGCGCGCCTGCGTATTCTAGCGAGAGTTAAATCATTTTTTGTAGCTTTAAGTTCTTCTATACGGGCTATAATTTCTGCATTTTTCATTTGTAAAGCCTCATGGATAGCCCTAATTTCTTCTGCTTGCTGAGAAAATTCTTCATTGATTTCACGAAGCTTTTCGTTAGTTTGGTTATGTTTTTTCTGCAATCTGTCGCTCACAGAAGTAAGCAGTTTTATGTCGTTAAGAAGTGATTCATAAGCGTTAGTAAGGTCTGTGTAGGGTTGCTTATAATCAGCTATGCTCCCGTTATTCAGGATTTCACGGGAGCGGGCAAGTACCTGGGTTTCATATTCAAAAACAGTTTTTTTTTCTGCTTCCTGCATTGCTAATTATTTGGAATGACTTTAAAGGGCACTCTTATAATGTTTTTATAGTCTTCACCAGTTTCTTGCATATCTTCATCATCCTCGTCATAGTACCAACTGATAACCACAGAACTACCACTCTGATGAATTTGCTCAAGTTTTCTGAAAATATCCAGAATACATTTTGAGGAACTTGTATTAAAATACTCAAACTTAAATGTACATAGTGTGCTAGCATTGGGTGATTTGGAGTATTCGTCTAACCAGGACATAACAGGCTTATAAAATTCAAATGAATTCTCTGGAATAGAACGCCCCTCTATTTTTAACAAACCCGCTTCATGGTCAAGTTCTATTCGGGGGGTTTTATTGGTTGGGTCTATTTTTATTTTTTCCATGTTTTTATACAATTATTTTTATTAAACATTTAAGATTCTTGAACGGGAATTTTGATGCAAAGAGAAAAATATGTGTATTCCTGATTGATAGGAGTAAAATTATATTCTAATGGTTTTCCTGACTTGCGGATTAAGTCCATAAGTCCTAAACCTGCCCCGCCTTTGTCAGAAAAACCTTCATTTGCCATAACATTCATATACCGCTCTTTAAGTTCTTCTTTGGATAAACCGTTAATCTCTTCTATATTTGATTTTAATTTAGGAGCGCGGTTGGCATACATACAGTTACCTGTCATTACATAATAAAAATCTTCGTCTCTGCCCACAGACAAAATAACGGAATTTTTGTATAATTGGTTTTGTATTTCATCAACGTGGTTGTAAGCATTCTGAAAAGCCTCTACCAAAACATTATATACCTTTTTTTGTATGCGTTTTGCTTCACCTAGTTCTTCTAACTTTTGTTCTGCAATTTCTAATATCGCGCTTAATAAATCTGGTGTAACATAACCCTTGAATAATACAAGAATATTTTCTTGCACCATTTCAAAGTAGTACTTATGTAAGTTGACCATGCTCTTTTTTACTTTTTGGTTATTTTGCTACAAATATAAAAAAGTATTGTGATAATATGCAAATTATTGTTCTGTTTGTCTGATAATCGCCTGTATAATTTTGGCTTTCAGTTTTTTTCTGTACAGGAATACAACTAAAAGAACTACTCCATATACTCCGCTTAAAATACCAAAACTTAATAGATAGCTGTGTAATAGCCATTCTAAAACTAATCCCATACAGATACTAAATACAATTAAAAATATCATGCTGATACATAAAATCAATACAGAGATTATCAGTGTACCTGCAAGATTAAACGAGTCTATTTTAACGTCCTGTTTTGTTGCTAAAAAAAACTTTTGAACATACTCCATCAGATGAGTAACCAGATTTTGTTCTTCCTTAAAATTATTCATATTTTTTATTCCAAAGTGTATTTGAAGTAATAGGTAATAGGTTCGCTGTCTTTTGCATTTATCGTTTTCTGACTGACTAAGCCGTCTTTGGTGTATTTGTGTGTAATTTGTTTGTCAGGATATCCTACTTTCTGAATTTTTCCTGTATAATCACTTTCTATCAGTCCCTTTACTTTTTGTCCGTTCACCGTACCTGAAAAAGATTTTAATACCGTTGCTCCTTCATATTTGTATGCCATAGTATAGAGCTTTACTTTCTTTTTGCCTTCTAAACGATACGCATTAACGGCTGTAATTTTGCCGAAGTCATTGGTCTTGATTTCATATACTGTGGGGTTAGTCTGAAAACTTTTATTTACACTGTCATACTGATAATACACTACTTTGATTTTTGCACCGTTATACGTAAGACTTATTCTGGCTTCTGTGGGAGAAACCACACTGTCAATATAACGGCTTCCGTAAGCAGTACGCACATATACAGCATAGTTGCTGTTGTTCATATTTTTATATCCGCTGATAACACCTTTTTCAAAAGTATAGCTCTCTACCAAAGTTTCTTTGCGCATGTCTTCTGTGGTGTATATATCTAATTGCTTGACATATTTTTTCTTTAACATAGACTTCTGAAACACACAAAACTCGTCAGGGTAAATAAACTGATTTATGATTTGTGCTTTAAGCATCTGGGTGCTCACGGCAGTAAGCAAGGTTATGGATATAAAAAAGAATTTGTACATATAGAATGTAAATTTTGATACAAAATTGGTAAGTTTTTCTTGTTTTTGCAAGACTATTTTTAAGTGCTTCATTTTAACGGTAATACATTCATAAAATGCGTTTGTTAAACGAAAAAAAAACTAAAAATATATTGCAATGTGAATATATTTTTAGTTTGTAAAGAGGTCTTGCAGACAATACTTTATTTTTTTACCTTGTTCAGTGTATAGGAGGTGGTAATGACAGCCGTAGGTTCTAAAGTTTTGGCTACCGAGCAGTATTTTGTCATGGAAAGTTCTATGGCACGTTTTATTTTGGGTGTGTCTATGTTGCCTTCAAAATGAAAGGTAATATGAATATTACGGTATAATGCAGGAATAACTCCTTGTTCTCGCTCTCCGTCTACTTCTATGGAAAAATGGCTTATTTCCTGTTTTTGTTTGTACAGAATAGAAAGCACGTCCATAGAACTGCATCCTCCCAATGCCACCAAAAGCAACTGCATGGGGCGCATAGCCCTGTTTTGCCCGCCTATGTCTTGCGAACCGTCTATCAGAAAGGTATTTTGTGTATCATTTTCTGCTTCTAATAGTACTCCATTATCAACTCGCTTAATTTGAATCTTCATAGTTCAAAGTTATATTTTTTATATCAAACACGGTCATTTTGGTACAGCTGTGGTTGGTGAGCTTGCCTAACCATGCCTACTCAATGACTTTGTTTGCTTACTCTTGTTCTGCGAGAAATCTTTCTGCATCTAAAGCCGCCATACAGCCTGTACCTGCCGCAGTAATAGCTTGTCTGTACACTTTATCCTGTGCATCACCGCAGGCAAAAACGCCAGGAACATTTGTTTTAGTTGTACCAGGAACGGTTTTAATGTATCCTTGCTCATCAAGGTCAATAAAGTCCTTGAATATTGCGGTATTCGGCTGATGTCCAATAGCAATAAATACTCCTGCTACGGGAATTTCCTTTTTTTCATTGGTTTTGACATTACTGATGCGTACTCCTGTAACAAACTCATCACCGAGAATTTCATCTATTTCACTATTCCATACCATTTCTATATTCGGAGTCTTAAATACCCGTTCTTGCATTGCTTTGGAAGCACGCAAAGTATCCCTGCGGTGAATCATGTATACTTTTTTGCACATTTTAGCAAGGTAAGTTGCCTCTTCAGCGGCTGTATCTCCTCCCCCTACAACGGCTACTTCTTTATTACGGTAAAAAAAGCCATCACAGGTAGCACAGGCGCTTACCCCACCGCCATTAAGTCTGAATTTCTGTTCCGAAGGAATATTTAACCATTTAGCACTTGCCCCTGTAGCAATAATAACGGCTTCTGCTAGAATTTCATGCTTGCCTTCATCAATAATCACTTTGAAAGGGCGTTCGGAAAAATCTACTGCGGTAACTACTCCGTTGCGAATATCTGTACCGAAACGAAGTGCTTGTTTGTGAAAGTCATTCATCATATCCGGACCTGTTATTCCTTCAGCATATCCGGGATAATTTTCTACATCAGTGGTAGTAGTCAACTGTCCACCAGGTTGCCAGCCGTGATACAATACAGGTTTCAGGTTTGCCCTTGCGGCATAAATAGCGGCGGTATATCCCGCAGGACCTGAACCAATAATTAAACAATGAATATGTTCTGCCATAATTGTAAGCAAATAAACAAAATAAAATCATACATAATGCCCACAATTCTGTAATATTTTGTTACATAACAGCGTTTTTTCACTACAACAGTTTAACTGACGCTATACAACTGATATTTGAGAAGCATAATTTTGGTTTTAGGTAAATGCGTGAGGTATGCGAAACAAGTGCATGACTTCGGTATGCTGCTTTGTAGCTACTCAATTACCATGTTGGTAGTCCATAGCACACCGACCTGAACACAGTTAGGAACACATACGGAAAATATCTTTGTAACTTATTTTTTCGTAACTACCACAGATACAGGGTCTACAATTCCCATAATATCCGCAAAATTTCCATAATTGATGGATAAGGTCAGAAAACCTAAATCATTGAAATAAGCAATATAACTTCCGTTAATCTCCTGATACCTATATTTGACTACTTTCTCTATGGTTACACTACGCACATGAATAGAAAAAGGATTGTTTTCTACATACTCTTCAAATACGTCCTGAGTGATATTGGTTACTAAATTTCCGTATCCGTCTACATGAATAGAAATACCCTGCAAATCACCATGAATAATAACGGGTTTTTGCCAGTCTTTTTTTATCATTTTTGGGTCAGACTGAAAATGCTTATTCCATGTCTGTTCGGGTTTTTTAAGTAGCTGAACAGCAATTTTTGCCATATCTAACCAGTTCACATATAGTTTGGGTTTGTCTAATGCAGAAAGTTTTACTTCATAATTATACCCTGATAAGGCCAGACTTAAAATACCATTGTTTAGACTAAGTACATACTGCTCGTTGATTTTGGCACATAAAATCTGCTGGTGTTCGTACACATATACACTGTTAATCGGCTGGGACTGAACCATAATCAGGTGTACCGTTTGTTCAGGGTAGTACATAAATACATTTTTGAACACATAGGCGGCTTCTATGATATTAAAAGGACTTATGGTATGTGATATATCTATGAGTTGCACATTGGATTGTTCAGACAAAATAACTCCCTTTAATCTTGCCGTTAAATAATTATGTGTCCCAAAATCAGAAGTTAGTGTAACTATACCCATAACATACGAAATTGTTACAAGCAAAGATATAGGAATTTGTCTTGTATTACCAAATAAAAGGACAAATTAAATCCTATTATTTACGGCAAGTCTACTTTTCCTGAAATAAAATATAAGTATATTCAAAAAATTTTTTTACCTTTGTGATACTAATGTATAATTCATAAACATATACTACTATGTCTGTATTTAGTTCAAAAAACAAAGCCACAAATAACGAAACTACTCAACAAGCGGGTATCAATATTATAGGATTAGGTACTACGATTGAAGGGAATGTAGATGCGCAGGGAGACATCCGTATAGATGGTAAAATTATTGGAAATGTGGTATCCAGGGGAAAAGTAGTGTTAGGTACTACGGGTATTGTAGAGGGGAATATTATTGCCAAAAATGCAGAAGTAGCCGGTGAAACTACGGGTAAAATCAATATTGAGGAGTTGCTTGTCCTGAAAGGTACAGCTAACATCAATGGGGATATTGTTACCAGCAAACTTATGGTGGAA
>CALIZB010000167.1 GCA_938028625.1 uncultured Bacteroidia bacterium
AGGCATACGCGCAGAAGGTATGACAGAAAGTGCCACAGAAAATATACCGCCTGTTTGTACAGGTAAGGGTGAAAAGGTGCGGTAAGAGCGCACCGCTGTTTTGGTGACAAAACAGGCATGGCAAACCTCAGGGGCTGAAAGACCAAATATACCTGCGTTATGAGAGTTACACGCTCCAGCAGGGTGGGTGGGTCGATAGAGTTGTATCGTGAGGTACAACCTAGATAAATGATACTCCTCGACAGAATTCGGCTTATAGATACGCACTTCTGCACTTTTTTATTTTTATTACATTCTGTCTAATGGGGTTAAGCCTAATAGCTCTAAACTCTTCTTAATAATTCTTGCACATACAGCATTCAATTGTACTCTAAATGCAATAGCATCAGGATTAGAATCATGTAAAATGACTACTTCATGATGAAAATTAGCATACAAACGGCATAATTCATATACATAATTGGCTACTAATGCAGGTGAGTATTGTTCCGCAGATTGTTTTACAACTTCTTCAAAACGATACAGATAAATTAACAAATTTCTCTCTGTATCATGTACATTTTGATAGTTTTTTGTGTCTGCGCTTTGATAATGTAACAGTTCTTTTTCTTGTGCTTTTCGAAAAATTCCTTGTATGCGCGCATACGTATATTGTAAGTATGTACCTGTATTGCCATGAAAATCAATAGATTCCTCAGGGTTAAATATCATATCTTTTTGGGGGTCAACTTTGAGTAAATAGTACTTAATAGCAGATAAAGCTAACTCATGATACAAATGTTCTAACTCTTGTGCAGATAATCCTTCGGTTTTACCTAATTCTTGGGTAGTTTTTTGGGCTACTTGATACATTTCTGTTAATAGCGCATCAATATCTACTACGTTACCTTCTCGGGTTTTCATGCGTCCTGTGGGCAAATACACCATGCCGTAACTTAAATGATATAAACGACTTGCCCATTCATAGCCCATTTTTTTGAGAATGGCTATCAAAACCTTAAAATGATAATCTTGTTCAGAAGCTACTACATAAATAGATTGGTGTAAGTTTAATTGTTCATGTCTTTGAACAGCTGTTCCCATGTCCTGTGTAATATACACTGAAGTACCATTACTTCGTAAGACTAATTTTTGGTCAAGTTTTTCTTGGGATAAATCTATCCAAACAGAACCATCTTCTTTTTGATAAAAAATACTTTTTTCTAGCCCTTGTTTTACTAATTCTTTACCCAATAGATAGGTTTGTGACTCATAATCATAACGGTCAAAGCGGATATGTAATTGTTGATAAGTGCGTTCAAAACCTTCGTATACCCAAGCGTTCATTTGTTTCCATAATGCGATGATTTCAGGATTACCTGCTTCCCATTGTGCGAGCATATCTTGCACAGCTTTGAACCATTCTGTTTGTGTTTGTGCAAGTTCTTTTATTTCATCTTTAAGTTGGGTAATTTTTTTAGTATCTTTTTTAGGTGAGTTTTCTACTTGACGTAATTTATCTACTAATTCTTTGTATTTGGTTATAATTTCAGGGGATACCTGACCAAAATCATTATTTTGCCATTTTTCAAGTAAGAAAGTAGTTTGTTCTTTAAGGATATTTTCTGCCATGATGTAGTATTCTACTACAAAATAATCTCCTTTTGTGTGTGTAGATTGTGGAGTTTTACCCTGCGCAAATTTTTGCCACGCAAGCATAGATTTACAGATATGCGCCCCCCTATCATTATACAAGTTTGTTCTAATCACTTCGTAACCACAAAAAGCAAGAATATTTGCCATGCTATCCCCAAGCAAAAGGTTTCTTAAATGCCCAAGATGCAAAGGTTTGTTCGTATTAGGAGAACAAAATTCTATGAGTATTTTTTTACCTTTACCTATGTCTAAACGTCCGAAGTCAGGATTTTTGTGTAATTCTTCAAAAATTACTTCTTTCCAATAAGTATCTTTGAGAGAGAGGTTCAAAAAACCTTTGACAACGTTAAATTTTTGAATATATGTATTGTTTTTAAGCAAGTATTCACCTATCTCCTGCGCAATTTGTTCAGGCGATTTTTTGACAAATTTAGTAAGTGGAAAACAAAGTAAAGTATATTGTCCTTCAAATTCTTTACGGGTATGCTGAATTTCAATACTTACATCTGTGAGTGAATATAAGTGCTGTACAGTTTGGGCAATGTAGCTTTGTAAAACTTTCATGCCACAAAAATAGAATTTTTCAAGTATTACTCTCCTGCAAAAAGGGGAAACTGTTGCATATAGGCATGTACTTCTTGTTTTACTTGGTTAATAATCGTGTTATTGTCTTTGTTCATGAGTACAGTATCTATCCAAGTAGCAATTTTTTCCATATCTTTTTCTTTGAGTCCTCTGGTAGTAACGGCAGACGTTCCAAAACGAATGCCCGAAGTAACAAATGGACTTTTATCATCAAAAGGCACCATATTTTTATTAGCAGTAATATCGGCCTGTACGAGTGCGTTTTCAGCTTCTTTACCTGTGATGTTTTTATTTCTCAAATCTATAAGCATGAGATGATTTTCTGTATATCCTGAAACAATGTTATAGCCCATAGCTACCAAAGATTTAGAAAGAGCTTGTGCATTTTTTATGACTTGTCCGCAGTAAGTATGATATTCAGGAGTTAAGGCTTCACCAAAAGCTACGGCTTTAGAAGCTATTACGTGCATAAGAGGTCCGCCTTGTGTTCCCGGAAATACGGCACTATCTAGTATTTCAGACATCATACGAAGTTCACCTTTAGGATTAGTAATACCGAAAGGATTAGGAAAATCTTTGCCCATCATAATGATACCACCCCTGGGACCACGAAGAGTTTTATGCGTAGTAGAGGTAACAATATGACAATACTCTAATGGGTTTTTAAGATATTTTGTAGCAATTAGACCTGCGGGATGTGCGATATCTGCCATAAGCAAAGCACCTACTTCATCGGCAACAGCACGTAAAGTAGCATAATCCCAATCGTGTGCATAAGCACTTGCACCGCATATAATCAATTTTGGGCGTTCTTTTATCGCAATCTCTCTAATTTTAGAAAAATCAATAAGGCCTGTTTCTTTCTCTACACCATAAAATACAGGACGATATAACTTACCTGAGAAATTAACTAAACTGCCATGTGTAAGGTGTCCTCCATGAGATAAATCAAAGCCAAGAATGGTATCCCCAGGTTTTAAGCAAGCTAACATTACTGCGGCATTTGCTTGCGCTCCTGAATGCGGTTGTACATTTGCCCACACTGCACCAAAAAGTTTTTTTAAGCGTTCTTGGGCTAAAATTTCTGCTTCATCTACTACTTCACAGCCGCCATAATAGCGTTTTTTAGGCAATCCTTCGGCATATTTATTGGTGAGATGACTGCCCATAGCTTGCATAACTTGTTTAGAAACAAAGTTTTCTGATGCAATCAGTTCTACGCCTTGTAATTGTCTTTGGTATTCTCTTTGTAAAATATCTGCAATTTGTGTATCTTTCATACAAGTAAAATAAGGTTAAATCTTGGAAATAAACAAATTTACGACAAAAAAATCAAGTAAATACTCTTTTTTCATTCAATATTTGTTATTATCCTTGCAGGATTTCCTATTACCTTGCTTTTGTCAGGTATATTTTGTAGTACATTACTTCCCATACCAATTAAGCATTTTCCTCCAATGGTCAGGTTTTCTTTTATGGCTACATTTGTACCTATGTAACAATTCTCCTCAATTTTTACATTTCCTGAAATACAAACACTACTGGCTATACAAGTGTAATCTCGTATTATACAATCATGATTGATAATGGTATTAGCTAAAATAACCACTTGATTACCAATATGTACATTATTTGCTATGGTCACGTTCTGTAAAATGATAGTACCTAAGCCTATTTCTGCACTTCTTGAAACGTATGCTGTTGGGTGAATAAGCGTAATAAAACGAGCTAAAGGTATAGACGATACAATTTCTTTTTTATACCAATAACTTGTACTACTACCTATGGCAGTGATAAAAAAAACATCATCAGAAAATTGGGTAAAATCTTTAATTTTACCTAATACTTTGTAACCAAGATAAACATTTTTATCCTGTAATTCATTTTTATCATCTAAAAAGCCTATACATTGATATTTTGAATATCCTACACTTTCGTTAATATCTAACAATGTATCTACAATATCTAATCCGTTACCTGACGCACCTATAACCACTATTTTAGTACTTTCTTGCATATATTATGCGTTAGTCATAGTGCCATACATAGCATTTCGCTGTTCTCTAACGGCTTCGCTTTCTAAGTACTCGTCAAGGGTCATGAGTTTGTCTATGATACCATTGGGAGTAAGTTCTATAACACGGTTACATACAGTTTGTAAAAGTTCGTGGTCATGCGAACTCAATAACAAAACGCCTTCAAAATCTTTTAATCCATTATTAAGTGAAATAATAGACTCCATATCTAAATGATTAGTTGGGTCGTCTAAAAGAATGATATTCGGGCTTTGTAACATCAGTTTGGAAAGCATACAGCGTACTTTTTCTCCTCCTGAAAGGACAGTAGATTTTTTTAAGCCCTCTTCACCTGAAAAAAGCATCCTGCCGAGAAAACTACGAATAAATGTTTCATCTTTTTCAGTGGAATACTGCCGTAACCAGTCTACGAGGTTAAGTTCAGGGTTAGAAAAGTATTTGCTATTATCTTGTGGGAAATAACCTACGTTAGTAGTAATTCCCCACTTGTAAGTACCTGATGCGGGTTGTTCTTCTCCTGCAAGGATATTAAAAAATGCGGTAATTGCAAGACTGTCTTTACTTAATACAGCTACTTTATCCTTGCGGGTAAGTTTAAGGTTAATATTTTTGAAGTAATAGCCTTCTGAATGGGTTGCGGAGAGATTTTCTATTTCTAGAATCTGGTCGCCGAGTTCGCGTTCGGGTTTGAAATGAATATAAGGATATTTGCGATTGGAGGGTTTTATTTCTTCTATGTTCAGTTTTTCTATCATTTTTTTACGTGCTGTTGCTTGGCGAGATTTTGCCACATTCGCACTAAAACGGGCAATAAATTCTTCAAGTTCTTTTTTCTTTTCTTCTGCTTTTTTGTTCTGTTCTTGGCGTTGTTTCATTGCTAATTGACTGGCTTGGTACCAAAAAGAATAATTTCCTGTAAAGAGTTGTATTTTACCAAAGTCAATATCGGCAATATGGGTACAAACAGCATCTAAAAAGTGTCTATCGTGAGAAACTACGATGGCTACATTTTTGAAATCGGCTAAAAAATCTTCTAACCATGATACGGTTTCAAGGTCTAAACCGTTAGTAGGCTCGTCCATGAGTAGAATATCAGGATTGCCAAAGAGTGCTTGGGCTAAAAGTACTCTTACTTTTTCATTTTCGTTGAGTTCTTTAAGTAATTTTTGATGCAGTTCTACGCGAATACCAAGATTATTTAATAAAGTAGCCGCTTCGGATTCTGCTTCCCAGCCATTCATTTCGCCGAACTCTGCTTCTAATTCTGAGGCACGAATACCATCTTCTTCGGTAAAATCGGGTTTGCTATAAATGGCATCTTTTTCTTTCATAATTTCATATAATCGCTTATTGCCCATGATTACCGTTTCTAATACAATTTTTTCATCAAATTCAAAGTGATTTTGTTTAAGTACAGACATTCTTGCACCTTTACTAATTTCTACTTTACCTTGTTGTGCTTCAATCTCACCCGATAAAATTTTGAGAAAAGTAGATTTTCCTGCGCCATTAGCACCAATCAAACCATAGCAATTTCCTGGGACAAATTTTAAGGTAACATCTTCAAACAAAGTACGTTTGCCGTATCTTAATGTAACTCCTGACGTTGTAATCATGGTGCAAAAATACACAGAAAGTTAATACTGTTATCAGAAATTCTGAATGTTGTATATAGAGAGAAAAAAACAGGGCATTGACCCTGTTTTGTTGTAAGTAAAATATATGCTTTTATACTATACTTTTCTTTTAGTGGTTTTGCGTGAGGAAGTAATTACAGGGGTATTTTCTTGTTTTTCAGCCACATGAACGGTCATCTCTTGGAATTCGCGCAATCCTGTGCCTGCGGGTATAAGGTGTCCTACAATAACATTTTCTTTCAAGCCAAGTAAGTGGTCTACGCGACCCTGGATAGCAGCTTCGTTAAGTACTTTGGTAGTTTCTTGGAAAGATGCAGCAGACATGAAGCTACGTGTGCCTAATGAAGCCGTAGTAATACCTTGCAGAATAGGCTGTGCTGTGGCAGGGATAGCATCACGGAACTCAACAAGTTTAAGGTCTTTACGTTTTAGGGTAGAATTTTCATCACGGATTTTGGCAAAAGAAACAATCATACCTGCACGCAAGTTCTTAGAATCTCCTGAATCCGTTACGTATTTTCTGCCCCAAAGGTTGTCATTGGCTTCTTGAAATTCCTGTTTGTCTACTACTTCTTTTTCCAAAAATTCTGTATCACCAGCATCAATAATTTCTACTTTCTGCATCATTTGACGGACAATGACTTCAATATGTTTGTTGTTAATTTTTACCCCTTGCAAACGGTAGACTTCTTGAATTTCATTAACTAAGTATTCCTGAACGGCATTAGGTCCTTTAATGCGTAGAATATCACTAGGGCTAATAGCACCGTCAGTGAGTTCATCACCTGCACGCACATAATCGCCGTCCTGTACAAGAATATGCTTTGCTACGGGAACAAGATATTTTTTACGTTCACCACTGTCTGCTTCTATCCATACTTCTCGGTTACCGCGTTTAATATCAGGGCTTATAGAAACAATACCGTCAATATCACTGACTACGGCAGGATTGGAGGGCTGACGTGCTTCAAAGAGTTCTGTTACACGGGGAAGACCTCCTGTAATATCCCTTGTTTTAGCTGTCTGACGGGGTATTTTAACCAAAATATCACCGGGCATTACTTCATCACCGCTTTCTGCAACCAGGTGTGCATTTACTGGCAAGTTGATAGGCTTGCTAATAAGTTCTTCTTTATTGTCAGGAATGATACGAAGCAAAGGGTTTTTGGTTTTGTCGCGGGTTTCTATGATAATGATTTCTTCTGTACCTGTATTTTCGTCTGTTTCTCTGCGGAAGTTTACATTTTCTTCTAAATTTTCATACTGCACTTTACCTTTGGTTTCTGCAAGAATAACCGAGTTATAGGGGTCCCATTGACAGATAAGAGTACTTTTTTCTGTTTTGTCCCCGTCATTGATATGAATTTCTGAACCATAAGGTATACGATGACTTACAAGAACTCTGTTTTGGTTATCCACAATTTGAATTTCTCCCCTACGAGATAAAACTATGCGTTGTTTTTGACCTGTGGTTTTATCTATGCGTTCTACAAAGCTGACGGCATCAAAGCGGGCTGTACCTTCGTATTTTGCCTTTATTTCGTTTTCTGCTGAGATACGTGACGCTGCGCCTCCTGTGTGGAAGGTACGTATAGTAAGCTGTGTTCCAGGTTCTCCGATAGACTGTGCGGCAATAACCCCTACGGCTTCTCCTTTTTGTACTAATCTGCCTGTCGCAAGGTTTCTTCCGTAACATTTGGCACATACCCCACGTTTGGCTTCACAGGTAAGCACAGAACGAATAACTACAGATTCCACTCCTATTTTTTCAATATGGTCAGCAATTTCTTCAGTAATTTCTATGCCTTCAGCTACGATTACTTCACCTGTCTGTGGGTGTAGCACTTCTGCTGCGGTCACTCTGCCCAGAATACGGTCATATAAACTTTCTACTACATCATCATTCTTTTTAAGTGCAAAGGTTTCTATACCTCTTAATGTACCACAGTCTTTTTCTGTAATGACCACATCATTGGCTACATCTACCAGACGGCGGGTGAGGTATCCTGCATCAGCTGTTTTTAACGCTGTATCCGCAAGACCTTTTCTCGCACCATGTGTGGAGATAAAGTACTCCATTACGTTCAGTCCTTCACGGAAGTTGGAAAGAATAGGATTTTCAATAATCTCACCGCTGGAACCTGAAAGATTTTTTTGAGGTTTTGCCATCAATCCGCGCATACCACCTAACTGACGTATCTGCTCTTTTGACCCCCTTGCACCGGAGTCTAACATCATATATACAGGGTTAAAACCTTCATCATCTTCGGATATCTGTTTTAATAGGGCTTCTGTAACTTTTGAGTTTACTCTTGTCCAGATATCTATTACCTGATTATAGCGTTCGTTTTCAGTAATAAAACCCATATCATAGTTTCCTCTGATACTGGAAACTTCTTCTTCTGCTTCATTGATATATTTTTGTTTTTCAGCAGGCACTTTAACGTTTGCCAGACTGAATGAAAGTCCTCCCTTGAAGGCAAAGCGGTATCCAAGATTTTTAAGGTCATCAAGGAAGTAGGCTGTGCGCTGCATATTGGTTTTTTTGAATACCAATCCGATAATTTCACGGATAGCGCCTTTGGTCAACAATCTATCCTGATAACCCACTTCTTTTGGAACAATCTGATTGAACAGCACACGTCCTACAGAAGTATGTACAAGTTTAGTAACTAATTTATCGTTTTCCAGTACAGGTACGCGCACATATATTTTTGCATTAAGGTGTACCTTACCTTCATTATAGGCAATAATTACTTCTTCGGGACTGTAAAATTTTCTGCCTTCGCCTTTTACACCTTTGCGCTGCTTGGTCATGTAATAGATGCCGAGCACCATGTCCTGAGAGGGTACAGTGATAGGCTGTCCATTGGCAGGATTAAGGATATTGTGTGATGCCAGCATAAGCAGTGAGGCTTCCAGCACGGCATTATGGCTAAGCGGTACATGAACTGCCATCTGGTCGCCATCAAAGTCAGCGTTAAAAGCGGTACATACCAAGGGGTGCAGGCGAATAGCTTTGTCTTCTATCAGTTTAGGCTGAAAGGACTGAATACCCAGCCTATGAAGGGTAGGAGCACGGTTAAGAAGTACAGGGTGTCCTTTAAGTACATTTTCCAATATATCCCATACAATAGCTTCTTTTTTATCTACTACTTTTTTAGCACTTTTAACGGTTTTTACAATACCTCTTTCTATCAATTTTCGGATAATAAAAGGTTTGAATAATTCAGCCGCCATAGCTTTTGGCAAGCCACACTCGTTAAGTTTTAGTTCAGGACCTACTACAATTACAGAACGACCAGAGTAGTCTACCCGTTTGCCCAAAAGGTTCTGACGGAAGCGTCCTTGTTTTCCTTTAAGCATATCGCTCAAAGACTTCAAAGCTCTATTTCCTTCACTACGTACTGCATTTACTTTACGAGAATTATCAAACAAAGAGTCTACGGCTTCCTGTAACATGCGCTTTTCGTTACGTAAAATAACGTCAGGTGCTTTGATTTCCATTAAGCGTTTTAAACGGTTGTTTCTGATAATTACCCTGCGATATAGGTCATTAAGGTCAGAGGTTGCAAAGCGTCCTCCGTCCAGGGGTACTAAAGGTCTGAGTTCAGGAGGAATAACAGGTACAATACGGACAATCATCCACTCGGGGCGATTTTCTATATTTTTATTGGCGTTTCTAAACGCATTTACAATTTTTAAGCGTTTAAGAGCTTCTGTTTTTCTTTGTTGAGAGGTTTCGTTGTTTGCCTGTTCTCTTAATTGAGCGGCAAGTAGTTCAAGGTCTAATCGAGAGAGAACCATTTCCAGGGCCTCTGCACCCATTTTGGCAATAAACTTGCGCGGGTCTTCGTTGTCCATGAGTAGCTCTTCTTTGGACATGCTTTCCAAAGCATCCAGATATTCCTCTTCTGTAATCAAATCCATAGCTTGCCAGCCTTTTTCTTCGCCTATTCTACCAGGCTGAATAATCAGGTAACGCTCATAATAAATGACCTGGTCTAATTTTTTACTCTGCATGCCAAGCAGTGTACCTATTTTGTTAGGCAAAGAGCGAAAATACCAGATATGTGCCACAGGAACGGTAAGTTCTATGTGTCCCATACGTTCACGGCGAACCTTTTTCTCGGTTACTTCCACACCGCATCTGTCACAGACAATCCCTTTGTAGCGTATTCTTTTGTATTTACCGCAGTGGCATTCCCAGTCTTTTACAGGACCGAAGATTTTTTCACAAAACAAGCCATCTCTTTCGGGTTTATAACTTCTGTAATTTATCGTTTCTGGTTTAAGGACTTCTCCTCTGGAACGCTCCTGTATGGTTTCAGGAGAAGCTAGACTAATTGTAATTTTGTTGAAATTTGGTTTGATTTTTATATCTTTTTTCTGTACAGACATATAACTTTGGTAGGCTCTTTCTGATTAAGCGGGCAAATATACTACTTTACTAAAAACATACAAAAAAAAATACTGTAATGTTATTTTAACACGCTGAAAAACAAAGCTATATTTTTATGTTAAATTTTTGTTATCTATTCCCATCCTTTGCGTCTGTTTTCAGAAAGTTGCAGTGCTGTTTGAGTTTTGGAATAAATTTTTACATAGGATTTGGCACGACCATCTCCGTTCTGCAAGTCTTCCATAGTAGGATTTTCTTTTACTTTGTATTGGTGAAATTCTACGTAGGTGTCCTCCCTAAACTTAAAGTAATGAATAGTATTATTTGCGTTTATATTTTTTATTTCTGTTTGTTTACCGTAATAATTTATCAGGTTCTGTAACATTCTTGGACTATCTGCATCATTTTCCAAAAGTAAAATAACCTGTGATAACCCTCCTCTGTAATTGTAAGAATACCATATAGCTTCTAATTTTACGCCTTTCAAGTCTAACTGCTCCATATCATCTTTGAAGTAGTCAAAACCGGGTTCAGGGTCAAAACTGGGTTTTTGCTCTGCAATATCTTTTTTACGCACATAACGAATAATATTTAACTCAGTAGCTTTACTGCCCCATACATGATTTCTAAACCCTTCGGGCTTAGTTTTTACCCCTGCTGTACTGGATTGTGCCTTCACAAAATAAGCCCCCAGAACCGTAAATGCCGTTATAAAAAAAATTCTGACGTTCATATTTATTCTTATGAGTTAAATATACTTTGCAAATATAAGTAAAGCAATCTAAACTTGCAAATGTTTTTTTGCAAACTGCTATTTATCAAAGATTTATATTTTACAATACATAAAATACGTAAAACATACTGTATGTATTTGGAAATTATTCTAAAAAAGTGAAATTTAGCATAATACTGAAAAACGTAAAAAAATACACAAATTTTTGGGTATAATAGAAACATTTTTCTTATTTTTGCCCAATGGTAAAGTTAAAAACTGCGTTTTTCTGTCAGATTTGTGGAGCAAAATCTCCGAAGTGGTTAGGTAAATGCCCTTCTTGTCAGAATTGGAATACGTTTGTAGAAGAAGTTATAGAAAGTTCAAACAACAAAAAAGGCAGTGCTACCCCATGGGATACTTCCCATAAAAAAAGTACAAAAGCTGTAGCCAAAAAACTCTATGACGTAGAAAATAGCAAAGAACAGCGTTACATTACTCCTGATGATGAACTTAACCGCACTCTTGGTGGTGGTATTGTTCAGGGTGCGCTGATACTGATAGGTGGTGAACCAGGAATTGGTAAATCTACTTTGATGCTACAATTAGCCCTACAAATGAATGAACTTAAAGTGTTATATGTATCAGGTGAAGAATCAGAAAGACAGGTGCGCATGCGTGCAGAACGTATACCCTACAAAAATGAGGATTTATATATCCTGCCTGAAACGAATATAGAAAATATCTTTGTACAAATTGCAGAACTTCAACCTGACATGGTTATTGTGGATTCTGTTCAAACTTTACACTCTATGCACATAGAATCTGCACCGGGTTCTATTACGCAGGTTCGTGAGTGTGCCACACAGTTTATGCGATACAGCAAAGAACAGGGCGTTCCGGTATTTTTGATTGGGCATATTACCAAAGACGGCAGTATTGCAGGGCCTAAAGTATTAGAACACATGGTAGACACAGTTTTACAATTTGAAGGAGATAGACATCACGCATACCGTATTCTGAGAACTTCAAAAAACAGATTTGGTTCTGCTTCCGAAATAGGAATTTATGAAATGCGTAGCGAGGGACTACGTCAGGTGAGCAATCCGTCAGAGGTATTACTTTCAGATTATGATGAAAATTTTTCAGGTATAGCCATTGCTACTATTTTGGAAGGCATACGCCCAATGTTAATAGAAACACAAGCCTTAGTATCTACCGCAGTGTATGCTACGGCACAGCGTTCCAGCACAGGTTTTGATTTAAGACGTTTGAATATGTTGTTAGCCGTTTTAGAACGCAGGTGCGGTTTTAGAATAGGTCAAAAAGATGTGTTTCTCAATATCACAGGTGGATTGCGTATAGAAGACCCCGCCGCAGATTTAGGGGTAGTATGTGCAATATTATCCAGTTTGAATGATATTCCTTTACCTAAAAAAGCCGTTTTTTGTGCAGAAGTAGGGTTAAGCGGAGAAATTCGTTCCATCAGCCGATTAGAACAACGTTTATTAGAAGTAGAAAAAATGGGCTTTGAAGAAATTTATGTAGCAAAACACAATCTTAAAGGCGTAAACCTTAAAAAAAACCCCTTAAAAATTCATGCTTTTAATAAATTAGAGGAAGTAGTTGCTCATTTATTTGGTTAGAGCCATAAATGATAAATATTCTCTACATTATCCACATGAAAACCTACACTTTCATAAAATTTACACGCATTTTTATTTGCTTTTTGAGTAACTACTTGTAATTGTGTGTGTCCCATTTGTGCTGAAAGTTCAAAGGCTTTTTGTATCAATGATTTTCCTATACCCAGCCCCCTGTACTGTTCATTTACCGCTAATATACCAATATCAGCACGCTTATTTTTTTCTCCTAATGTAAGCAAACCTATGTACTTTCCCTCTTTATGATACGTAATTACATGTTTAGCAATAGTTTTATTCGTAGAATTTCTTATCCAAATTTCATACAAACGTTCAAATTCATTGTTTTTGAAATTTTTATCCATTGTAAAGCGAGAATATATTCCACTAGCTAAACCTAATGCTATAATTTCAGAAGTAGGTTCGCTATCAGGATATAAAACTACATTTTGACTATACGAATAAGGTGGTTCAGGAATGTGCTGAACAAAAGTAACTTTCTCATCTACTAATATTCCACCTAATTGCTTAATTTCATCTTCTTGTATATGCGCAGGCTTGCAACGAATGTATAAAAGTTTGTAATCTCCTCTGTTTTGCTCAATAAGTGTATTCAAATTAAGTATTCTATTAGCATTTAGTTGCAATAATCCTGTTTTGTAGCCAAAAAATTCACTATCCCAAATTAAGTGTTCAATAGACATAAATTGTTTTCAATGTTTATTTTTTGTGAGTATTTATTTTTCTGTTTCGGTAGTGTCTTTGACCACATAAAGCGGTCTTTGTTTAACTCCTTCAAATGTTTTTCCTACATACAAGCCTACTACCCCCAGAACAGCGATAATTAACCCTGAAAAAAACCAAACCGATATAATCAGACTTGTATAGCCAGGTACAATAATCTTTCCTAACCAGTAGCGTATAAGCATAATTATTCCAAATAAAAATGCCATTATAGAAATACCCAGACCCATTTGTATAATCAAAGTAAGCGGTTTTTCTGAGTATGCTAAAATAATGTCTAATGCTAATTTAAGTAACCTTTTGAAGGAATAAGAACTTTTACCTTCTTCGCGTTCTGCATGTTCTACATCTAATTTAGTTTGCTTGAATCCCACCCAATACACCATAACAGGAAAAAAACGAATATGCTCTCGCATACCCTTGATAGTATCTATCACTTTTTTATGGTAAATACCAAAATTAGCTACTGTAGGGTCATGTTTAATACCTGTAAGAAAAGATAAAGTTTTGTAGAATAATTTTGAGAAAGTACGTTTAAAGAAAGTATCTTTTCTGCTATGCCTGCGAGCTAAAACCACTTCGTATCCTTCTAGTGCTTTTTTATACAAATTAGGAATTTCTTCGGGCTGGTCTTGCAAATCGCAATCCATGACAATAATCCATTCCCCTTGTGCATAGTCTAAACCTGCGGTAATAGCACGATGTTGTCCAAAATTACGGCTGAATAAAATACCTTTTATCCGAGAATTTGATTGGGCTATTTCCTGAATAACCTGCCACGAATTATCAGGAGAGGCATCTACTACCAAAATAATCTCAAAATTTTCTGTAATAGGTAATATGCTTTTTTCTATTCGCTCTACTAATTTAGGCAATATTTTTTCTGCTCTATAAACAGGACTGACAACCGAAAAAAAGGGCTTTTGATGTTCCATGTTATTGGGCTTTTTCTTTTGTAAAAAATTCCGTAATGGATTGAATAACAAACTTTAATTCTTCATTTGTAAGAGAATAGTATAACGGCAAACGAAGTAAAGTATCTGCAAAATGTTGGCTATTCGGCAGAGTTCTACCATCATGCTTCTCTTTGTAAAATGTTGATTGTTCCAAAGGTAAATAATGAAATACTGCCAAAACACCTTTGGATTTAAGATACTGAACCAATGCCGTTCTACTTTCTAATGAATGGCAAACAATATAAAACATGTGATAATTATTTGTAGCATAATCGGGGATATACGGAAGGTTAAAGTATCCTTTTTCAGCCAAAGGTTTGAGCTGTGCATAATAGGTATCCCAAGTATGTTTTCTTTGCTCTTGGATATTGTCTATTTG
>CALIZB010000168.1 GCA_938028625.1 uncultured Bacteroidia bacterium
GGTTATGTATGCAAAAAAGCCGAAGCTACATTCAGAGGTAGAAAATACACCGTTTGGTACACTTCTGCTATTCCTGTAAGTGTAGGACCTTGGAAATTACAAGGTTTGCCTGGGGCAATTCTAGAAGCCAAAAGTGAAGATGGTGAGGTTGCCTTTGAGGTAGAAAGCATTCGCATACCCGCTAACGTAGAAAAAGAACTTTCTTTTACCCAAATACCTGATGGTAAAATGGTAAGCTATCCTGACGAATATCTCAAAGCTATGAAAACAGAATATGAAAGAGCTTCACAAGAAGGTGATATTTTTATCTCAACTATAATTGATATGGCAAAAAAAGAAGGCAAAATTCCACAGAATACAAAAGTGGGTAAATCTACTTTATCTCCTATGTTCACCATAGAAAAATATGAATAAAAATACTTAATTTTACATAAAAAAATGCATTTTTACTTTGTTTTCATAACTTTTTTATACATTTCACAATTAGTTTTTGGGCAAACGTACACAGGTATATTACAGGATACTCTTAAACAACCTATACCTTTTGCTAATGTTATTGCATATCTTCCTGATAAAGACAGTACTACGCTTACTTTTACTCAAACTAACGTACAAGGTAAATTTTCTCTTGCTATTTCTGACACGAATGCAATATTACAATTTGCCTTTATTGGGTATGAAACAGTGAATATACCTATAAAAACCTATGAAAATGGGAGTGTTACCATTCTTAAACCTAAAACTTTTACGGTACAAATTACAGAGATCATAGCCAAACCGCCTATAAAAGAAATTGGAGATACTTTGGTTTTTAATGCAGATGCTTACCGAAAAGGTAATGAACGTACTGTACAAGATTTAATAAAAAAAATGCCTGGTTTTGAAGTCAATCAGGAAGGAAACATCTCTTTTGGGGGCAAACCTGTAAAAGAAGTACTTGTAGAAGGGGATAAAATAGGTCAAGGAGATTATAGAAACGTTACCCAAAAACTTAATGCCAAAGTAGTAGAAGACATTTATGTTATCCCTGATTATGCAGAAAACCCTTTACTTGCAGATTTTAATGAAAACACTAGTCTTGCACTTAATCTTACACTCAAAAACAATTACAAAAACGAATGGCTATTCAGTATAGACGCAGACGGTGGACTTCCTGAACTCTATCAAGGTAAAACAGATATTACAGCTATTCGTACCAGAACAAAATTGCTCCTTGATGGTGATTTTAATAATATCGCAGATTATCCTAATACAAATAAATTTTATCCCAAAGACGCTGATTTTACCCCCACTACCATTAAGCCCATAATGCCTTTTCAACTCTACCAAAACCGTTCTGATATTGAAAACATAATATATGAACGTAACACCGTAAAATCAGCAGGCTTACAACTTACTCAACGCTTTAAAAAAGGTTTTATTTTGCAACTCTCTGCTAATTATTATGATATACAACAAAGGTATTTTCAAACTTTGTTTCAAAACTATTTTCTTACAGTTTATCCCATACTTATTCAAGGTATGCAGTTTCAAGCTAAAAATGAAAGCCAATTTTATACAGGCGCGCAACTGACGTATTTACCCATATCCTTAAAGCACAGAGCAGTATATCAAGCCCATTTTAGTATGCCTAATATACACACTACTAATTCTTTACTTGGTTTACAAAGCCTTATACAAACAGAAAAATACACTAATCGCTATCATTATCATTACCTTGAATATGATTACAAATTCAAAAAAAATCATGTTCTCTTATTCAAAACAAAATACAGAAATTTTGATACTCGCTCACAATACCAAATCTATCCATTATACAACCTTTATATACCTAATACTAATACATTAGTCAGCTATTTGTATCAAAATTTGTATTTACCTGTACAGAGTTACAGTGCAGAAGCTATTTATATACAAAAAAGGTTTACGCTTGCTCATGCGTACTTACAAGAACAACAAAATTTGCTGACAACCATAGATAGCTTGCCGAATACTCTAAATGCATTACTCAATTATCAAAATAATATGAGTTATAAGTGGCATATTGCGTATTCAGAAATTAAAGCTAAACTCTACCGAAATCCTAAAAATAAAGTTATCAAATTGCAAGCCTCTGCAAGGTTTATGTACGGATATTTTACCTATCAACAAGATAAAACCCTACCTTATAAAATAAAGCAATCGTTTTGGGTATTACCAAGTATACAGTATACTACAAGAATAACCAAAAAATTACCGCTTACTTTCATTTACCAATATCAAGTAAATGTACCTAAAATCAATGATTTTCAGTATGCTTATACGTTTACCGATTTTAGAACCTTACATAAAGGCATGTCAGAATGGTTTCCTAGTGCATATCATAGTGTAAATCTCAACAGTATGTACCTTAACATTAACAAAATAATAAACATATTCAGTTTAGCTTCATACTCTTACACCAAAGGACGTTTTAATACTTTTCTTACCGCAGATACTTTGTATACATTCAGTTCTGTTACTAATGATAATAGCGTAAGTCATCAAATAATCGGTTATACAAGTGCTACTAAGTCCTCGTTAAAACTCAAACATAGGTTTAATACAAAAATCAATATCATTTCTGTAGTCAGTCCGTCAGATTTTAATGAATTCAAACGCACTGTAACCATACACACATACAGACAAAGCATAGGTATTTCATCTATATTCCGAAAATGGATAGAATACGAGCTCTTTTTAGATTATACACTCACACAAAACCGTATGCAATTGCATAATTTTAATCTCAAATTTATCGCTAATAACCACCGTTTGCAACCTAATGCTCGTATTATCATTGACTATAAGAATTTTTTAATAAGTTATCATCATTTTTGGGTACAACAGTACATAGGAACAAGGTTAAATCGGCAGTGGCAATGGGCAAATGCATATATTAGCTACAATCCTCCTAAATTAGCACACTGGCGTTTTGGCATAAAAGGCTACAATTTGTATGGGCTAAAAAATATCACCGAAGTACGTTTAGATAATAATTCGCAAGTCATAGAAAATCTTGTTTTGCAACAAAGGATTATTCTCGGTGAAGTATCTTTTTACTTTGATACACGCAGAAAAAAATAAACTAATTTCATTTTGTAAGCATATCAAATACTGATGGCAGGCATGTAATTTATTAGTTATTTGGGCGTGTCCTTCACCCTTCGGCAAGCTCAGGGTTCAGGTCGGCGTGCTACGGGCTACGCTAGCGCTTCGGTGCTACGCACTGTGCTAACGCACACCCTCCGCATGCCTCACGCAAAGTTTGAATTCACATTGCTAATTTCACAAACTCAAAAAAAATACTTTTCTCAAGTCAGAGTAAGCATTAAAAGATGTATATTTGCCAATATATTTAGGAGAATTATGCGTTTTTTACACACATCAGACTGGCATCTTGGCATGCGATTATATGGCATGGACAGAAAAGAAGAGCATTCTTATTTTCTCAAATGGTTATTAACTCAAATTCAAACCTTAAATATAGAAGTATTACTAATCACAGGTGATATTTTTGATACGTCTAACCCACCCCAAGATGCCTTGCAAATGTACTATCAGTTTTTGTCTGAGGTTTCTAAAATAAAAACATGTAAATCCGCAATAATCATAGGTGGAAACCATGACTCGGCTAATGTACTTAATGCACCCAAAGACTTACTTAAAGCGCTCAATATTCATGTCATTGGTTGCAGTACAGGAAACATACAAGATGAAATTATTTTTATCGGAGATAAAAATGCCCCTGATGCCATTGTTTGTGCTGTTCCTTTTCTACGAGATAAAGACCTTCGTTATTTTGTACCCGGTGAAAGCACAGAAGAGAAAGAACAGCGATTGCGACAAGCTATTGCCTCACACTATCATAGCCTGCATGAATATATAAAAAACACTGCGCAGGGAAGTCCCGTTCTTATAGCCACAGGACATCTTTTTGCCGTAGGTAGTACCACGTCAGAGAGCGAAAAAATGATACATGTAGGCAATCTCGGACAGGTAGAAGCCCAACACTTTCCCGAAGCTTTTCAATACATAGCTCTCGGACACATCCATAGACCGCAGAAAATAGGAAATAAATCCCATATCCGTTATTCTGGTTCGCCTATACCATTAAGTTTTACAGAAACAGACGATACCAAACAGATTATTATTATAGATGCAGAACCTAATACAACTGCTAACATAACTTTTGTGCCTATTCCTCAATACAGAAAATTACTGCGCATCAAAGGAGAACTCAATGAAGTAAAGCAAACCTTAAAAGAACTAACTCACGAAAAACATGAACCTACCCTGTGGGCAGAAGTAACCGTAACTTTGTCCAAACAAGAACTTCAAATCAATAAAGAACTGAAAGAATTAGTCAAAGACAGGAATATTCATATACTTGCAGTAAAAGCAGAAAAATTATATGAACCTCAGACCCTTGAAAAACATGCAGAAATTAACATAAATCTTAGTGATTTGACTTTTCATGAGGTATTTGCAAAAAAGTGTGCGGATATGTCTGCAGACGAGCAGGAGGAATTAAGAATTACTTTTGATGAAGTACTTTCTCTACTTGAAGAGGGCATAAAATCGTAACGAATTGTATAAGAACAGATTTGTTTTAGCATATTTGCTGTCATGTTTCTGCGTTTTCTTCTCTTATACTGTGTTTTGCTTATAACACAGCCGTCTTTTGGGCAATTTACTCCTGAAATCAGAAAAGTTATCCAGTACGGATATGAAAGAAAAACTAATATGATATTGCCTTATCTTTCAGATACTAACGAAACCAAGCGATATTATGCCGTATTACAGTGTGTTTCACTTGCAGATGTTCAGACAGCAGAACCCTTAAAAAAACTTCTTAAAGACCCTTCTTTACGAATCGCTTGTACTGCGGCATATGCTCTGGGACAGTTCTCACCAGAAACCAAAAATCTTAACTTACTTTCTTTGGCTATTGAGGAAAAAAAAGATACTCTTGCGTATTGGCTTTGGATAAGCGCAGGAAAATACAAAGAAACACATCAACCACTTTTGTATACTGTTTTGGATACCTTACAAAATCCTCTTCGCTTACAAGGTGTATTGCAGGCTTTGTTTTACCTTGGCATGCAGGGTATTTATGAGGAAAAAGCAATAGAAAAAGCTATTTTCTGCCTTTCTCATGAAAAAAATTCTGTCCGTTATTATGCTTCAAAATATCTAGAACGCATGCCTGCATCTTATTACAAAAATGAAGTAAAACAAACCGTATTCAAACAAGTACAAAAAGAAACGGATATTTATACTAAAATTGCACTATTGAATAGCTTGGGCAAGTGTTTACCTGATGATAGCATACAAAAATACCTAAACAAAGTCTGTACAGAAGAAAAAACAGAATATCGTTACGTAGTAGCCGCATTGCGTGCAGGAGGAATACCCTCTAAAAAACCTGCTATACAAAATGAAAATATACAGCAAGAAATTCTTAACATTGTATTGAATAAAAATATTCCTGATAGCAACAGCTATCTCAAAAGCTTTAAAGTAAGTTTAGCTAATTCAACAAACACTTACACTGCTTTGAAGTCCAAGTCTCCGTATATAGCTTTATCATTATTGCGGTATATGGGCAAATATGTAAGAAATCATGCTTTGATAGCTTCAGAAATGTTAAATGCGCAAAATCCTGCTGTGATACGAACTACCGCCGCAGAGCTTTTACTCCAACTTCGGCAAGATGCTTTATTTTACACATTACAACAAGATACTACTCTATTTTTGAGTTATTGTAAGCAAGGATTACAAAGTAAAGATGCAGGAATAATAGCCGTAATGACCGAAATGACATCAAAGTTTTACCTTAACCGCATAGAAATGTCCACCCTTGAACAGGCAAAATCACAGTTGCAACTCCCGCGTGATATTGAAACTTTTCAGGAAATAGAAAAACTCATAGCTCAAAAACAAGGTAAAACCTATCACGTTAGTAAATATTCGCAAAAATACTATGCTAACATAGACTGGAATTTGCTCAATACATCAAGACCTGTAGTAGAATTCAAAACGAATAAAGGCTCTTTTACTTTGGAATTATATGCAGATATAGCCCCTGCTACGGTAGCGTATTTTTTAACTTTAATCAAAGAAAAGTATTATGAAGGAAAATATTTTCACAGATTAGTACCCAATTTTGTAGTGCAGGGCGGGTGTCCGCGCGGGGACGGATACGGCAGCACAGACTTACTTATTCGTTCAGAATTCTCTGTATTAGAATATCAAGAAGGTAGCGTAGGTATGGCTTCTGCGGGCAAAGATACAGAGAGTTGTCAGTTTTTTATTGCGCATATTCCTACTCCACATCTTAACGGCAGATATACCATATTTGGCAGAGTAATTTCAGGCATGAACGTAGTGCATACCCTGTCCATAGGTGATAAAATCTCAAAAACCGAGTTTAAAAAATAACATTTTGATTTTGAGTGTTTTATAAGAAAATGTGCCTTAAAATGAACTTTTTTTTAACAGAAAGCGGAAATAAATTTTGATGGATACAAATTTATTGTATAACTTCACAACTCAAAAGGTATAAAGCATATAAAATATGTATAAATCATTTGTTTTGTTTATAGCTCTTCTTGTAACAGTAAATCAACTGTTTGCACAGTTAGATATTAAAGAGGTTGGAGGAACAGTAGACGGCATGAGTGGAAAATGTTTTCAAGCCACCTGCGCAGGAGGAATTGACGTAGCCCGTGAAGTAGCTTCCAAAAAAGTAAAATCGTATGCTACAAAGTCCAAAAACATCACTGAAAAAGATGATGTATATTCTGTAACGAATGTCTCTTCTTCAGATTTATCTGATGATGTAGTAAATTTGTACATCAAATTAGAGGGCGGCAAAGCTGATGAAACAAAAGTAAGCGTATTCTTAAAAAAAGGCGATGAATTTGTAGACGGAGCAAAATATGCCAAAGAAGCCAGAAATATCCGCTTGTTTTTGAAGAACTTCAATCAGGAGCTAAAATCTGCACAACTGCGTAAGTTATTGGATATTGAAGAAGGCAAACTCGCTGACCTGACAAAATCCCTTAATGAAACACAGAATAAATTAAACGAGCAAAAAACAAGTATTGCCAACAAACAAGCAGAAATTAAACGTCTGCAACAGGAAACAGAACTCAAAATAAAAAATCTTAATGCTGAAATAGGCACACTACAAAATCAGATAAGTGCTACGGAAAACGAACAAAGCCGCTTGAAAAAAGCTATTGAAGACCAGCAAAAGAAAGTTGATGAATTAAATAGTCAATAGAACATCCTTATTAAATTTAACTCAAAACCTGCTAAAAAACAGCAGGTTTTTCTATTTTTATCTTTGCCACACTGAACATCAGTAAGTTATGTTTTTTTTGATTTTTTGCTTCCATAATCGTATGTTTTAGGTAAAAAAATAAATTTTTTGTTGCAAATTGTTTGTATTATAACAAACTTGCTTAACTTTGCGGTCAGTAGTTTAAAGTGTATCATTCAAACCTAACTAAAACAACAAGTATGAAAACAAAACATAAATATCTCTTTCTACCATTAGCTGTAGCATTAGGTTTAGGAACAGCAGGATGCGGTTCTGTAAAAAAAATGCTAAAAGAAGCTAGGAAAAAAGAAAAGGTAAGCTACACTGTACCTGCGGATTCTTTGATGGAAGTACACGCAGATACCGTAAGAGCAACCTTTGGAGCATCTCTAATTCCTAAAAAAATCATTAAGAAAAAGCAAACTTATTACATGATTCCTACCCTAAAATACGCAAGCGGAAGTAAAACCTTCGACTCTTTGCGTTTCAAATGGTTCAAAGGAATGAACAAAAAGGTTCCTATTAAGAAAGATACTACTCTCGTTTTTGGCTATACCCCTGAAATGGAATACAGTACTTTGGAACTTAAAGGCGTAGCTCGCCGTAAGAAAAAACAGGGAGAACAGCCCAAAGACCTTGTTATTGCTTATGGTATGGTGACCACCTGCTACCTTGGCATTGACAGAGACCAAGTTGTTTTTGCTAAACACAGCTACTCCCCTAAAACCACTACCGAAGAAATAAACAGCGCTATGTTCTTTGACCAAGGCAAATACAATGTAAGAAAAGATGAAGATAAATCTGATACCCTCGTCAAGTTTATAAATGATATTAGTGTAAAACGCAAAATTGTGGGAGTAAAAGTATCTGGTACAGCATCTCCTGAAGGAAAGCAGAGTGAAGTAAACCAACCTCTTTCTGAAAACCGTGCAAAAAGTCTTATCGGCTGGTTAAAAGATCAGTTCAAAACTATAGGTTATGCCTCCGCACAAGATAGTTCTTTCTTTAATGTATTCAGCCAGCCCGAAGGTCGTGGTGAAGATTGGACTAACTTTGAAGCTGGTTACAAAACCGCTAATATCTCTGATGATGATAAAACTGCTATCGAAAATATTCTTAAAGAAGGCGGCGATAAGGACGCTATGCACGACAAAATTCAGAAACTTAAAGGATACCCTCAGTTAGAAAGATTTTTCTATCCTAAATTACGCCGTAGTGAAGTAACTATCGTTATAGAAAATCTTCCTCCTAATGACTATCAGGTTGCAGAAAAAGCTATGAAAGTTAAAAATGGTCAGGCTGATTACTCTATTTTTGAAAAAGAAGAAGGTATGTATGTGCTTACTAACTACAAACGCATGATTAAACTCTACGATGCCTGCCAGCAAGATGCTGAACTCAAAAAACTGATGGACGAGAATAATGCTCTTGTAGGTCAAATTGCCGAAGCCGAAGCAAAATGGAAATCTATCAATGAAGATACTAAACTCAAAGGCGCTGCCAAAGAAAAAGCTCTTAAAGAACAAAATAAAGTAGTGATTGACCTTAAAAATAAACTTTTTGACGGCAGTACAAAAGCCTATAACATGCAGAATGCTATTGCCAGCCGCACCGTAGGTACTGATGCAGAACTTACAGACGCTGAAATCAAAGATTTGTTTGGTTTATACAATCAGCATATCAAAACACATAGCAACGACTGGAGAGCATATAACAACCTTGCTTCCTGGATGCTTAAACTTGCTACTGAATCTAACGAACCCGCAGCTGCTAAACAACAAGTATACAGTGCCGCTAAACAACTCCTTGAAAAAGCTGACCAACTTAAAAAAGACGAACCTATGGTTCTTAACGGTTTAGGTGTGGTTGCTAAAAACATGAAAGATACCAAACAAGCTATGGATTACTTCAACAAAGCTAAAGGTGCAAGTGGTGAAGTAGCTATGGCCGCTAATTACAATATGGGAGGTATTTATATCAGAAGTGGTAAATATGACCAGGCTATCGCCGCTTTCAGTGGTGCAGACCCCAAAGTTCGTACAACTAACTACAACAAAGGCCTAGCCTGCATCTTGTCCAAAGGTTATGACTCTGCAAGACAATCTCTTGAAGCAGAAAACAACTTACAACCTGATGCTAATGATAAAATTGCCGCATGGACAAACTATCTTCTTGCTATTAACGCCGCACGTATGAACAACGTTACTGATGTAGCCAAGTACCTTGCCAAAGCTTGTAAAATAGATGCTTCTTTGAAAGACAAAGCCTCCAAAGACCCTGAATTCCGCCGTAATAATATCCGTAATACTAACGAGTTCAAAGTGGCTATCAACTAATTTAACACTTATACCAAACACAAAAACCCTTGTACTAAACTACAAGGGTTTTTTATATGTGTTGAAAAATTGTTTAGAAAAATTTTGTTAAATTCAGCTATATTCTCTTATATTTGAACCCACTAATGCCAAAAATACTCAAAGCTAATGCCATACACAGCATACAGGCTGACTATCCTATTTACATAGGGATTGAGGCATTATCTTATCTACCCAATTTACTCACACAGATACATCCTTCTTTTATTTTAATAATAACAGATGAAAACAGCATAAAACACACTTTACCTATCATAAAACCATATCTGAATGTAAAACAAACTATACCCATTCATGTATATACTATTCCCTCAGGTGAAGAACACAAAACATTAGATACATGCCAACAAGTATGGCAATATCTTCTAGAAAATAACGCAGATAGAAATACTCTGATTATCAATCTTGGCGGAGGTATGGTTTCAGACCTTGGCGGGCTAGTGGCAGGATTGTATAAAAGAGGTATCTTATTTATCAATATCCCAACAACACTATTAGCACAGGTAGACGCCAGCGTTGGCGGTAAAACAGGCGTGAATTTACAGCACAGTAAAAATCAGATTGGGTTGTTTAATTCCCCCGAAGCTGTAATCATAGACCTTGTTTTTCTTAAATCCCTCTCTATGCGGAATTTCAAATCAGGATACGCTGAAATACTCAAACATGGACTTATTGCAGACAGAGAGTATTGGAAAGTCTGTAAGGATATTAAAATCACCGAACTGACTACTACTTTACTCACAGATATTATCTACCGCTCCTGCGAAATCAAAAAAAGTATTGTGGAAGAAGATGCTTATGAAGTAGATATTCGCAAACGGCTGAACTTTGGACATACCGTAGGACACGCATTAGAAAGTATCTATAATGCTACTGATGAGCCCCTGACACACGGCGAAGCTATTGCTATCGGTATGCTAATAGAGTCTAAACTCTCTATGGCAATCAGTATGCTCTCTCAGGCAGAATTTGAAGAAATAGAAAATACTATTCTAGACTTTGGCTACATCACTAAAATTCTTCCCGTACCTAAATCCCAATTTCTTGAATATCTGTATCAGGATAAAAAAAATCAAAACAACCAACTAAAAATCACTTTGTTACAAGGTATAGGCAAAGCCAAAGAAAATATCCCTGTTTCCGAAGAGAAAATTCTTAATGCTTGTATTCCGTATCTGAACATACTGGAAAACGAATGATACCTTGCCAAAAATTACCTTTACCTGATAATCTTTTTCCAAAACAATACAACCTGTACATTCTGCGGGAAGATTTACATCATATTTTTGTATCAGGTAATAAATGGCGAAAACTTAAATATCATATACAGCATATCCAAAATAAGCATTTTCATACCGTTGTTACTTTTGGAGGTGCTTTTTCCAATCACCTTGTTGCTACGGCTTGTGCAGGGGCAATGTACGGCTTTAAAACTGTGGGTATTGTGCGCGGAGAACCTGTTCAAAACATGGTTCTTTTTTTATGTAAACAATTCGGTATGGCTTTACACTTTGTATCCCGAACGGCGTATAAAGATAAATATTTGTGCTTTGAACAATACACACAGCAGAAAACAGGTTATTATTTTATAGATGAAGGCGGTGCAGATGAGATAGGTATTCAAGGGTGTACAGAAATATGGCAAGAAATTCCCCCATACGCTGACCACATATTTTGCGCCTGCGGTACAGGGACTACTCTTGCAGGATTAGTTAAAGGTAAACCCCATACTCATGCACATACGCATATACATGGTGTTCCTGTATTAAATGCTTTTGAAAGTATTGAGAATACAGCAAGCAAATACGGTTCAGAATATCATTTTCATACAGAATACACTCTCGGCGGATATGCAAAAACGAATAGAGATTATCTTAATGCCTTAACTTTGTTTGCACAGCATACAGGTATTTTATTAGACCCCATATATACAGGAAAAGTATGGTATGCTATTCAGGATTTGGCAAAAAAACAATACTTTGCTCAAGATTCAAATCTTCTGCTCATTCATACAGGCGGGCTTACAGGCATTATGGGAATGTGGGAAAAATATCCATAAATCAACGAATAATTTGTTATCTTGTAGTACATTTTAGTAATTTTGTACAGTGAAAAAAGTGAAAGTATTGCGTATTTTATCCCGTTTGTGTGTAGGAGGACCCGCAATACATTGCGTATTGCTTACACAGCATCTGCCGCAGGACAAGTACGAAAGTATTCTCATTCACGGTGATTTAGATACTGGTGATGCACCTTATCTTTATGACACTTCTTTGCCGTCAGATATTCGCCTGATTAAAAGCATGAAGCGTGAAGTAGGACTTAAAAATACATGGAAAGAATGGAAGTCTTTACGAGAAGTATATCGCATTATACGAAAAGAAAAGCCTGATATTGTGCATACCCATACCGCAAAAGCAGGTTTTATAGGCAGATTTGCCGCTTATTTTGCCAAGACACCCATTATTATACACACTTTTCACGGACATGTATTTCATTCGTATTTTAGTAAATGGAAAACCAAACTGTTTTTGTTTATAGAACGCCGTTTAGCCAAGATTTCTGACGGAATTATTGCTATTTCAGAACAGCAAAAGCATGAACTCGGAACGGTGTTTAAAGTGTGCAAACCTGAAAAAATTAAAGTTATACCTCTCGGTTTTGATTTAACCCCATTTTTTACAGATACAGAAAACAAAAGAAAAGATTTCAGAACCCGCTACAAAATCAAAGATGATGAACTTGCTATCGGATTAGTGGGCAGAATGGTTCCCATAAAAAATCATGCTTTGTTTATTCAGGCTATTGCACGTATTTTGGACAATAAAGAAGTTCAAAGTTCAAAACTGCGGTTTTTCCTCGTAGGAGATGGAGCAGAACGCAAGAACATAGAAAATTTATGCAATACGCTGAATATCTCTTTCTCTGACGCAAATCAAATAGATTTTATTCCTGCCACAATAACTTTTACGGGTTATCAGAACAAAATAGACTGGGTAAATGCAGGATTAGACATTCTTGTACTTACTTCAAAAAATGAAGGTACACCTGTCAGTTTAATTGAAGCGCAGGCTTCAGGTCTGCCTGTGGTAAGCACACGCGTGGGCGGCGTAGAAAATATTGTCATAGAAAACGAAACCGCTTTACTCTGCCAAAGTGATAATCTAAACGAATTTACAGAAAAACTGCTGTATCTCATTCAAAATCCTGAAAAACGTGAAAATATGCGTGGAAAAGGCAGACAAAATGTATTGCCAAAATACCATTATACCCGTTTAGTTCAAGATATTGACCAATATTATCAGTTGTTATTATATGGAAGAGATATTTGATCCCCCTAAAAAAATTAAAATAGGTTGGTTAGAAGAGGTTGACCTGCCCGAATTTAATATCATAGGTTTAGCCGCTAAAATTGATACAGGCGCGTATACCTCCTCCTTGCACGCTACTAAAATACGCCCTTTCTTTAAAGATGGAGTTTCTTATGTGCGTTTCTATGCCAATGGTGAGGTAAAATGTATAAAACCTGTACATTCGCAAAGAATGGTAAAAAGTTCTAACGGACATGAAGAGTTAAGAATTGTAATAGAAACCCTCGTAGTACTCGGAAAACGAAGAATAACCACACAATTCACCCTTACAGACAGAAAAGACATGGACTACAGAGTGCTTCTCGGCAGAAAGTTTTTGCGAAAACGCTATATTGTAGATGTAGGTCGTACATTCAGGATAAAAAAACTGTGGTTGAAAAAAATGAACAAAAACAAACCCCCTGAGCAATAACCAAATAGACTGACCATGTTACACTAAACATAAAAAGAGAACACAGAGCATACAGATAAACACGGACTGTATAGTCAAAACATGCCGTCTGCCCAATGACTGAAATCCGAAATCAAGGTCACTTCGGTACGGCTATGATTGGTGAACTTGGTTAGTGAGCTTGCCGAACCACGCCTACTCAATGACCTTATTCCGTACTGCAACACTACATATCTTTTTAATACACTTTACGATTTTTCTGCCACTTGGAAACTGTATTTTGAACAGGCGGGTTTTCAGGTGTTTTTGTGGAATTATGGTTTTTTGTAAGTATATCTGACAAAAGCGCAAGAACTTCTTTTTCGTCTTCGTTAAGCGATTGTTGTAAAAATTCAGGTTTGAAATAATGCTGTACAAAGTGGGTATCAAATTTACCTGTACGAAAAGCTTCGTGTTGCATGACAAATTTACAAAAACCTAATGTAGTTTGTACACCTATAATTTGATATTCATCAATAGCACGAATCATTTTTTCAATGGCTTCTTCACGGGTAGGTGCGTAAGTAATGAGTTTAGCAATCATAGGGTCATAGTAGATAGGGATTTGCATACCTTGCTCAAAGCCATCGTCTACACGGATTCCGCTACCCTGTGGGCGCTTGTACACTTGGAGTGTGCCAATATCAGGTAAAAAGTTATTGCAAGGGTCTTCTGCATATACACGTATTTCTATACTATGTCCGTTAATTTTAAGGTCATTTTGAGTGAAAGAAAGCGGATTGCCGCGAGCAATGTTAATCTGTTCTTTGACAAGGTCAATACCTGTAATCATTTCTGTAACGGGGTGTTCTACCTGCAAACGCGTATTCATTTCCAAGAAATAAAAATTCAGGTTTTCATCTAATAAAAACTCTACTGTGCCTGCACCCACATAATTTACACTTTTGGCTACATTTACGGCGCATTCTCCCATTGCTTTGCGAATTTCAGGGGTTAAAATAGATGAAGGTGCTTCTTCTATAACTTTTTGGTGTCTTCTTTGTACAGAGCATTCTCTTTCAAACAAATAGACAATATTACCATGTTTATCTCCGAGTACTTGTATTTCAATATGGCGGGGTGACGCCACGTATTTTTCAATAAAAACGGCATCATCACCGAAAGCATTAAGGGCTTCGGATTGGGCGCGTTGCATGCTTTCTTCAAATTCTTCTATTTTATGTACGATGCGCATGCCTTTACCTCCTCCCCCTGCTGAGGCTTTGATAAGCACAGGAAAACCGATTTCTATGGCTTTTTGTTTAGCTTGTTCTATATCCGTGATAGCTTCTTTTAATCCAGGCACTAAGGGAACATTATATTTGTAAGCGGCTTCTTTGGCGGCAATTTTACTACCCATAATTTCCATGCTTTCAGGTTCAGGTCCGATAAATATCAAACCTGCATCTTTGACCATTTTAGCAAATTTTGGATTTTCACTCAAAAAGCCGTATCCAGGATGAATACCCTCTGAACCGCTTTTCTGGGCAACTTCAATAATTTTTTCTCCCAAGAGATAAGACTGATTAGAAGGTGGCGCACCTATACAGTAGGCCTCATCAGCGTATTTTACATGTAAAGCTTGTCTATCTGCTTCAGAATACACGGCTACGGTCTGAATGCCCATTTCCCTGCATGTGCGCATAATACGCAAGGCAATTTCTCCTCTGTTAGCTACAAGAATTTTTTTCATGGGCTAAAAATACAAAAATCATTTTTGTACATGTTAATAATTTTCTAACTTTGTTCATCTATTACATTTCTATGAATTTACCAATGCTATTTTTAGCTTATGGGCTGGTTGTCAACCTAATTACTTTTTTGGCTTTTGCATGGGATAAACGCCGTGCAGAAAACAATAAACGTAGAATTCCTGAGAAACAACTACATACGCTTACTTTAATTGGAGGTAGTATAGGGGCTTGGTTTGCTATTTTTCGTTTGCGGCATAAAAACCGTAAGTTCTCATTTTTAATCATTACTATTTTGATTAGTATAGTACACCTTGGGCTAATTTATGTGTTTTTCTCCAAATTTTAATATATGTCTATCAATAAGGAAATTAAACGTGTAACCACGTACACGCTTCAAGAGATGAAACGGACAGGTATTCCTATTTCTATGCTTACCGCTTATGACTATTCTATGGCAAAGATATTAGATAGCACAGGAATAGATGTTTTGTTAGTAGGTGACTCAGCATCCAATGTAATGGCAGGACACGAAACAACTTTGCCTATTACGCTTGACCAAATGATTTATCATGCGTCTTCGGTAATTAGAGCTATTAAACGCGCATTAGTAGTAGTAGATTTGCCATTTGGAAGCTATCAAGGTAATTCTAAAGAAGCACTTAATTCGGCTATCCGTGTGATGAAAGAATCAGGGGCGCATGCCATAAAATTAGAAGGCGGGCGTTCTATCAAAGAATCTATAGAAAGGATTTTAAGTGCGGGAATACCTGTTATGGGACATTTAGGACTTACACCACAATCTATTTACAAATTTGGCACGTATGAAGTTCGTGCAAGAGAAGAAGAAGAAGCCAAAATGCTTTTAGAAGATGCCATTTTGTTAGAAGAAACAGGTTGTTTTGCTATTGTATTAGAAAAAATACCGAGTGAGTTAGCGAAAAAAGTGCATGAACAAGTAAATATCCCACTTATTGGTATAGGTGCAGGCAAACACGTTGACGGACAGGTACTCGTAACGCATGACATGCTGGGTATTAACAAAGACTTTGCACCGCGTTTTTTACGCAGGTATTTAGACGCATACACACTCATTCATGATGCTGTAAAACAGTATATTGATGACGTCAAAAGCAGAGATTTTCCAAACGACAAGGAGTCGTATTAAAAGTTCATGTAAAGTATCTCAATAATTACAGTTTTCTGTAAAAACAAATACTTCACAACACTATAATTATGTACTAATGAAAAATACGACACTTTTGGCGAGTGTCGTATCTAAAGATTTTGAGAAAGACGTTATTTAATGATTAGCTTGGCAAAGCCTTTTTGGAAAAAAATTATTTCTCTTTGTTTTGAGTATTGGCTTTTTCCATTTGTTTATTGATAAGTGCCGCCATTTTCTGCATCATCTCAATGTTATTTTTGGTCATAGCGTCCATCTGCGCGCTGAGTATTTCAGCCATTTTTTTATTTGTTTGCATAGCTAATTCCATTTGGTGATTTAAGTTTTCCACCATAGTGCGCATAGCCTCCATAGAAATCTGGGAGGAGTCCTGTAAATTTTTGCGCATTTGTTCTGCATCAAATTTATTATTTTCCATAGGTTTGCAAATATATGGTTTTTTCTGATAAAATGCGTGATAAATTGGAATATTTTATGCTATTCGTTATTTTTGTGTTCATGAATGGCTAAAAAACGCAAGTATTACGTAGTTTGGGAAGGTTTTGCTTCTGGAATAGTTGATTCTTGGGAAAAATGTATTCCCTTGGTACAGGGGTACAAAAATGCGAAATACAAATCTTTTATGTCTTTACAAGATGCCAAAATCGCTTTTCAGTTAGGCTGGGAGTATTTTTATACAGCCAAACAGCAAAATGAAATCAGAATTTTACCTGAAAAAGTTTTTGATAATGCTATTTGTGTAGATGCGGCTTGCTCGGGTAATCCAGGCATAATGGAATATAGGGGCGTAGAACCTTACACAAAAACAGAATTGTTCAGAAAAAAATTTGAAATAGGAACTAATAATATCGGAGAATTTTTGGCTATTGTGCATGGATTAGCGTTTATTGAAAAGTATAATATGCCCATTGATACCATATATTCAGATTCTGAAATTGCTATTGAATGGGTATCTCAAAAAACAGTTCGTACAAAATTAGTAAGGGATATAAATACAGAGCCTTTGTGGGAAGTAATAGACAGAGCATTAGAATGGTTATACACACATATTTACGCAACAGTTGTCAAAAAGTGGGAAACAGAATTATGGGGAGAAAATCCTGCGGATTTTGGGAGAAAAAAGTAAATTTTGGTTTTACTAAAAAACAGAATTGAAAATCAGCATATTATATTTTTTGTTACATAAAAGTGTTGCATATTTGAAAACCGTTATTATTTTTGAAACCATAAATAAAGTACTATGGTAAAATTACCTGAAGGGGTTACGCTTCCCGAAGGCGTAGAAATAAAAGAAGGATTAGAGGGCGTTTTTACCTCAGTTTCTCGTATCTGTAAAGTAGATGGACAAAATGGTATTCTTATTTACAGTGGCTACAACATCAATGATTTAGCTAGAGACGCAGATTACGAAGAAACCATGTATTTATTATTTCATGATAAACTCCCTAACCGCAAAGAGTATGATGAGTTTGTAGCAAAACTTCGTAGTATGCGCGAGGTACCGCAACCTGTATTGGATTATCTTAAAAAGTTAAATAAAAAAATCAGTCCTATGCATGCTTTGCGTACTGCCGTTTCTATGCTTGCAGATTTTGATGACTTATCTGATGATTTGAGCTATGATAACTGCTATCGTATTACGCTGAGTTTGAATGCTAAAATGTCCACTTTAGTAGCGGCTATTGCAAGAATTAGACAAGGACTAGAACCCATTGCACCCACTAAACATCTTAATGAAGCGGCTAACTTCTTATACATGCTTCGCGGAGTTGAACCAGGGCCAAAAGAAACTGAAGCTATTGATATGTGTTTAATTTTGCACGCAGAACATGGATTAAATGCTTCTACTTTTACTGCCAAAGCCTGTGCTTCTTCCCAAGCCGATTTTTATTCTGCTATCACAGCCGCCATTGGTTCTTTGAAAGGTCCGTTACATGGTGGCGCGAATACAGAAGTAATGGAAATGCTTTTAGAAATCGGTTCTATAGAAAATGTAGAACCATTTATTATGAACAGGCTTCAAAATAAACAAAAAATCTTTGGCTTCGGACATCGTGTATACAAAACGATTGACCCCCGCGCAGAACACCTGAAAAATCTTTCCAAAGCACTCGCAGAAGAAGTGGGCAATTTGAAATGGTACGAAATGTCCCTTAAAATTCAAGAAATTATGCGTCGCGAAATGGACATGAAAGGTAAGCCTATTTATCCTAATGTAGACTTCTTTTCTGCATCGGCTTATTACACTATGGGAATAGAACTAGAAATGTATACACCTATTTTTGCATTGAGTAGAATGTCGGGATGGTGCGCACATTTATTAGAACAATTAAATGACAACCGTCTGATACGCCCACGTTTGTACTATGTAGGTAAAATGAACCTTCCTTATATCCCGTTAGACCAAAGAGAATAACAGGACATATTTCTATATATCTACCTGACAGGTTTTAAGAACCTGTCAGGTTTTTTATGACCTAAACATAAAGTATACCGCACCAATCAAAAAAACGAAGGCAATGAAATGATTGTAGTTAAATTGTTCTTTCTTAAAAACGAGAACCGTGAATATAACAAAAACAAACAAGTGAATAACTTCTTGCAATACTTTAAGTTCAATTAAAGAAAATACCCCTCCTTTTTCTTTGTATCCTAATCGGTTAGCGGGTACTTGAAAACAGTATTCAAAAAAAGCAAGTCCCCAGCTTATCAGAATTACGCTCCATAATTCAAGGTCTTTTAAGAATTTGTATTGAGTAAATTTAAGATGCCCGTACCACGCAAACATCATAAAAATATTAGAGAGAAGCAGTAGAATAATGGTATAAATAGCTTTCATCGTGCAAAAATGAATAATTACATCAAAAAAGTTGCCTGTTTTTTCAGACAACTTTCTATATTTTTAGTCGGGATGGCGGGATTTGAACCCACGACCTCTTGCACCCCAAGCAAGTGCGCTACCGGGCTGCGCCACATCCCGTACCTTTAATTTGGACTGCAAAAATACAACAAAAAATAAAATTGTCAAAATTTTATTTGCTTTTTGTCAGCGGCAATATGTTTCAAATGCACCGATAAGATTATCGGCTATTACTTGTGCAAGCTGTCCTTCAATATGTCTTCTTTCTATAACATGCACTAATTTACCGTCTTTGAAGAGATACATAGAGGGCGAGGAGGGCAATACGTCAGTTAAGTATTCTCTTGCTTTTTCTGTGGCGGCTTTATCTTGTCCTGCAAAAACTGTTACTAATTTATCGGGTTTTACTTTGGTGTGTTGTAAAGCATGCTTTACAGCGGGTCTTGCACTTCCTGCGGCACAGCCACAAACAGAATTTATGACAAGAAACACTGTTCCCTGTTTTTGGTCAAGCAGTTGTTCTACCTGTTCGGGGGTTAATAGTTCTTCAAAACCTGCGTCTACAAGTTCCTGACGCATGGGTTGTACTAATCTTGGGTCATACATAGTTTTTACCTTATAATTTATGAAACTTAAAAAGCAAAATTACGGAAAAAAGTTTCTTGATTATTAAAAAGGAAAACAGGGCGTCACACCGCTCAACCTCGTATGGTTGCTGTCTTTCGACCCTGGCCTTGTTACAAAGGAGCTGGTTGCGCCCTGTTCTTGATACTGAAAGTATTTACTTTCAATAATGGATTGCAAAGATACAATTATTTATATGCAAAATGCAAGCACAATTTTATACAGCATTCATAATGAGCATATTATTTTTTTGATTTAGGAATTATTCATCATCAATTATCCATTAATAAAGTGCTTTGCGTAAGAGTTTTGAGGCACAAATTTTTAAAGAACACAAAAAAAATCATTTTTTTATAGCAGTAATAAAAATTTATCTATATTTGCAGTCCCAAAGTAAAAAGCAAGTATGAAAGTTCGTTCAGCAATTAAAAAACGCAGTGAAGATTGTAAAATCGTAAAGCGCAAAGGCAAACTGTATGTTATTAACAAAAAAAATCCCCGTTATAAACAAAGACAAGGTTAAAAGAATATGGCACGTATAGCAGGAATTGATTTACCAAAAAACAAGCGAGGTGAAATCGGCTTGACCTACATCTATGGAATAGGTCGCTCCACCGCAAGAAAAATTTTATCAGAATTAGGTATCCATTTTGACAAAAAAGTGTCTGAGTGGACTGATGAAGAGCAAAGCAAAATCCGCGAGTATATCGTTAACAACTTTAAAGTTGAGGGCGAACTGCGCGGGGAAGTACAACTGAACATTAAGCGTTTAATGGATATAGGCTGTTACAGAGGTATACGTCATCGTAAAGGTTTACCAGTTAGAGGACAACGTACCCGCACTAATGCCAGAACCAGAAAAGGAAGAAAGAAAACTGTTGCAGGAAAGAAAAAAGCCACAGCTAAAAAATAATTTAAGGTATGAGCAAATCGACAAAAGACAAAGCAAAAAAACGAGTTGTAAAAGTAGAAGCCGAGGGACAAGTACACATACAGGCTTCTTTCAACAACATCATTGTTTCTGTTACAAACATGAACGGAGATGTAATTTCATGGTCATCAGCAGGCAAAATGAACTTCAGAGGTTCTAAAAAAAATACGCCTTATGCTGCCCAAGTAGCTACAACAGAATGTGTTAAGGTTGCCTATGAATTAGGATTACGTAAAGTAGACGTATTTGTTAAAGGACCTGGTTCAGGCAGAGAAGCGGCTATCCGCGCTGTACAAAGTGCAGGCTTAGAAGTAAATATGATTTATGATGTTACCCCCATTCCGCATAATGGTTGCAGACCTCCTAAAAAACGTAGAGTATAATTTTAATTTTTTAATCGTATTGTAATATGGCAAGATATACAGGACCCGTTTCTAAAATAGCAAGACGTTTCAAAGATTCTATCTTTGGTCCAGATAAAAGTTTAGAGAGAAGAAATTACGCACCTGGTCAGCATGGGCGTACCAGAAAGGCAAAAACCTCCGAATATGCGGCACAGTTAGCCGAAAAGCAAAAAGCAAAGTATACCTACGGAGTACTGGAAAGACAGTTCCGTAATCTGTATAAAAAGGCTTCCCGTAAAAAAGGTATTAAAGGCGAAAACTTGCTCAAACTTTTAGAAGCAAGATTAGACAATACTTTGTACCGTATGGGTTTTGCCCCTACTCGTAGAGCGGCACGTCAATTGGTTACACACAAGCACGTATGCGTGAACGGTGAAGTGGTAAATATTCCTTCATACAGCCTTGTACCTGGTGACACCATAGAAATCAGAGAAAAAAGCAAAGCACTAGAAGTTATCAATACTACCATTAAACAGTCAGGAAGCAAACGTTTTCCTTGGTTAGATGTAGATAAAGCTAACTATAAAGGAACATTCCTTGTGTATCCTGAACGTGCAGATATTCCTGAAAAAATTAACGAACAACTTATTGTTGAATTGTATTCAAAATAAAGTATATATTGTTTTGGATTTCCAAAACGTTTTGGCAAATTTGCAGTCTATTTAAAACTTATTAAAAAAATATGGGAATATTTGATAATTTTCAAATTCCTCAAAACGTGGTTATGGAAAAAGCAAATGACTTTGAAGGTCGTTTTACTTTTGAACCACTGGAAAAAGGATATGGTATCACTATTGGTAATGCGCTGCGCAGAGTTTTGCTTTCCTCTTTGGAAGGGTATGCTTTTACCTCTGTACGTATATCCGGCGTAGAACATGAATTTGCTTCTCTCCCCGGTGTAGTACAGGACGTAACAGAAATTATTCTTAACCTCAAAGGTATTCGCTTAAAATCTCTTACCCAGACCAATGAAAAAATAGTAGTTAAAGTAAAAAACCAGGCTACTTTTACAGGAAAAGATATTGCCAAAGCAACTTCTGCTTTTGAAGTACTTAACCCAGACCACCTTATCTGTGAAATGGACCCTGGTGTAGCTTCTTTTGATATAGAACTTACTGTAGAAAAAGGCAGAGGATACGTACCCGCAGAAGAAAATAAAAAAGGCGAACAGATTATAGGCGTTATTCCTATTGACTCTATTCATACTCCTATTAAAAACGTAAAATACGAAGTAGAAAATACCCGCGTAGAACAAAAAACGGACTATGAAAAACTCATTCTGGAAATTACCACAGATGGTTCTATACACCCCGAAGAAACCTTAAAGCAAGCCGCACATATTCTTATTAGACACTTTATGCTCTTTTCTGACCAGAATATCCAGTTGTACACAGAACGCCCTGAAGTTAAGAAAGAAGTTGATGAAACCTATCACCAGATGCGAAAACTCCTCAAAACTAATCTTTCTGACTTGGATTTGTCTGTCCGTGCCTACAACTGCTTAAAAGCTGCAGACATAAAAACATTAGGAGACCTTGTACAGTATGACATCAATGACATGCTTAAATTCCGCAACTTCGGTAAAAAATCCCTTCATGAACTTGAAGAACTGATTGCTGAAAAAGGCTTGAATTTTGGCATGGATGTATCCAAATATAAACTTGACGAAGACTAACGAAAATTTAAAAAAAAGAAATTATTATGAGACATGGAAATAAAATCAATGCTCTGGGACGCACCCGCGCTCACCGAAGCGCTATGCTGAGCAATATGGCATCTTCTTTAATTATCTCTAAACGCATTACCACTACTTTAGCCAAAGCCAAAGAACTGCGTAAGTATTTAGAACCTTTGGTTACAAAAGCCAAAGAAGATACCACACATTCCCGCAGAATTGTATTCAGCTATTTGCAAAACAAATACAGTGTAAAAGAGCTATTCAGCGTTATTGGACCTAAAATCATGAACCGTCCCGGAGGCTATCTCCGTATCCTTAAAATGGGATTCCGTGCAGGAGATAAAGCAGATATGGCTATGATAGAATTTGTAGACTTCAATGACCTTGTAGACAGCACGCTTAAAGAAGCCAAAGCCGAAAAACCTGCAACCAAAAAAACCCGCCGCAAAAAGAAAAAAGTGGCTGCCGCAGGGGCATAATAAAACGCAAAATTTGTACATTAACTATTCACATACAAAGCTATACTCCCAAAAAGTATAGCTTTTTTTATTTTCAGAAAGCTATATACAGAAAATACAAAACCAACAACATTATTTTTTATATGGGAAAAGTACAAAGTCTCATAGAAAATGCGATAAAAAACAATCTGATATTACATGAATAATTTTTGGGTTTATATAACATTATTTCTATTTTTGAGCAATGGAACAGTACGATATTTGTGTGATAGGCGGAGGTCCCGCAGGATACGCGGCGGCTATGCGCGGCTTGGACTTTGGCAAAAAAGTTATTCTTATTGAAAAAAAACATCTCGGCGGTGCAGGTCTGCACCACGGGGCATTGTCCTCCAAAACCTTCTGGGAACTCTCCCAAGATGTTATCAATGCCAAACGGCAAGACAGAGGATTTCATAGTCAAGGTTTAACTTTGGAATACCCTGAAATAGTACAGATTGTACAGCAAGCCGTACGCGAAAAACGCCAACAAATGATTGAACAGGTGGAATTTTTACAAAAAAATGCTCAATGTGGTAGTCTGCGTTTTGTCAAAGGTTTTGCCTCTTTCATAACCAATAAAATGATACAAATTGAAAAGTCCGAAGGTAACACAGAAACTATTTATGCAGAACACACTGTTATTGCCACAGGTAGTACACCTCGTAGATTACCTGACATTCCTATTGATGAGGAAGTCATTGTTACCAGTGATGCTATTGATACTTTTGACCATTTTCCTAAAAGTCTGGTTATTCTGGGGGCAGGGGTTATTGGCTGTGAGTTTGCCACTATTTTTTCCAATTTCGGACAAACTAAAGTATTTCTTATTGACCGCGCGCCGCGTATTTTACCCTTTGAGGACGGTGATATCGCTGATGTAGTAGCTTCTAATTTAGAAGCTAACGGAGTAACTGTTCACAAAGGCGCAAAGCTCAAATCTATGCGCAGAGTAGATAATGAAGTAGAATACATACTAACTTATGATGACGGTAGAGAAGAAACACACAGAGTAGAAAAAGCGCTTGTCTCCGTAGGTAGAGTACCTAATTTTGAAGGTCTGGGATTAGAAAAAATTGGTATTCAACTCAACGATAGGGGCGCAATACAAGATGATGACACGCAAACAAATATCACTAATGTGTACGCCGTAGGAGATACCACAGCGGATATTGCTCTGGTAAACGTAGCCGAAATTGAAGGCAGACATGCCGTAGAAAAAATGTACAGCAATCCTAAACCGCTGATATATGAAAATATTTCTGCTATCATGTTCCTTAACCCTGAGGTCGCATCTGTGGGAGTAAACGAACAGACTTTACAGCAAAAAGGTATTCCTTATCGTGTAGCGCGCATGGATTATAGCTTAATTAACCGTGCTATTGCTATGCGAAAATTACAAGGATTCTTCAAAATTATTGTTAGTGATGATGATAAAATGAAAATTCTTGGTATGCGAGCTATGGGCGCACATGCTTCCAGCACGATTCAAGCGGTTTCTTTACTTATTCATTTAGGAAAAGGTGTAGAAGAACTTGCAGAACTTACACATCCGCACCCATCTATTACGGAAGGAGTTCAGGAATGCGCGAGAATGCTTTTAGGTAAATCTATTTGTAAGCCGAGTGCTTTTGCAAGTAAATTAAGATGCCACAGAGTGGTTAATAATGTATGTGAAATGCTGTATGCCAACTGACAGAGAACCTGTAAGAATTACCTGTTTTCTTTTAATACATTGAGCAGATACTGCCCGTACCCTGATTTGGTAAGGGGTTGGGCTAATTTTTCCAACTGTTCTGCTGAGATAAATCCCATACGGTAAGCAATCTCTTCTATACAACCAATTTTTAATCCTTGTCTTTCCTCAATGGTTTGTACAAAAGCCCCTGCCTGCATCAGTGAAGTGAATGTACCTGTATCTAACCAAGCTGTTCCTCTGCCAAATTTCATTACTTTGAGTTGTTTTCTTTCTAAATACACACGATTAACATCTGTAATTTCATACTCGCCACGTGCAGAAGGCTGTAAATTTTTGGCAATTTCTATCACTTGGTTATCATAGAAGTAAATGCCAGGTACAGCATAATTAGATTTTGGTTGTTTAGGTTTTTCCTCAATAGAAAGCACATTACCTTCTTTATCAAAATCTACTACACCGTAGCGCTCTGGGTCAGATACGTGATAGGCAAATATAATTCCACCTCTGGGGTCTTTACATTGTTGCAAAAGCGAACCTAACCCTGTGCTATAAAAGATATTATCACCTAATATGAGCGCGGCACTATCTGAACCAATAAATTGCTCACCAATAGTAAAGGCTTGGGCTAAACCTTTGGGTTCAGGCTGTTGAGCATAACTGAAACTTAATCCAAGATTGCTTCCGTCACCAAATAAACGCTTAAAATGCGGTAGATCTGTGGGTGTGGAGATTATCAAAACTTCGCGTATACCCGCCATCATGAGTGTAGAAAGCGGATAGTAAATCATAGGCTTATCATACACAGGCATAAGCTGCTTACTGATAACCAAAGTTAAAGGGTGCAATCTTGTTCCTGCACCACCTGCTAAAATAATTCCTTTCATAGTCTTCGTTTTAAATTAGGATAAAAATCTTGTGCTTGGGGTACTACCAAAGGTACTTTTTCTACAACCAAAGAAGAAGTATCTAAACCAAAAGATTTACCTTCGGAAATACTCAAATAATGCGATAGAACAAAATAAGCACGCATCACAAAACGTTCTAACGAAGTAAGTATTTTCTCATCAGGCAAATAGCGTTCTAGTACTACAAACTTAAAATCCCCGGCTACATAATCTTTCAAAGAATGATACCTGCTCATGATATTTACCTCATCATTTTTTTGGAGTTCTTCTACTACTTTACGAAATAGAATATTGATGCGTTGCTCTACCCTGAAACCAAGATAAAAGGTAACCCTGTACACGTCATCTTCAATGAGTTTTTCTACCTTGTATTCTGTTGTATAAGGTGTATCTAACACTTCTACATGAATAATCCAGTAGAGGTCTGCCCGTTTGGGTTGGCGTTGCAGAATGGAATATGTGATTTTCTTTTCTATCACCTCAGCGCTTGGCGCTGCACTCATATACACAAGATTGGTAGAATATTTGGCAATGGTAAAATCGCTGCTTAGGTCCCTGAGTTTTAGGAGAATAGGCTCAAAAGGTTCAAATTCTGTAAATTTATCTTTGATAATACGCGCTTTATACCAAATCCACATGATAAAAAATAACGCTCCGCTGATAAGTAAAGTAATCCAGCCGCCTTCGCTGAATTTAAGCAAGTTTGCCGCAAGAAATGAAAATTCTATGGCAAGATAAACCAGTAACAGTGTAAGCACAAAAGGTAACTTCCACCGGTGCAGATACAAGTACTGAGAGAGCAATAAAGTAGTCATTAACATAGTGAGCGTAATAGAAAGTCCGTAAGCGGCTTCCATATTTCCTGATTCTTTGAAGTGTAATACAACAAACACACAACCCAACCATAATAACCAATTCATCACACCGATATACATTTGTCCGCGGGCTTCTGTAGGATAATTTACTTTCATTTTGGGCCACAGATTTAGTTTCATGGCTTCACTGACTAATGTAAATGTTCCGCTAATCAATGCCTGACTGGCAATAATAGCCGCTAAAGTTGCAATACCAATTCCAAAAGGCAAAAAACTACGGGGCATAATCTCATAAAAAGGATTACGGTTATTAAGCAGATGCCCTAATTCTCCTTCATTCAATAACCATGCACCTTGTCCAAAATAGTTGATAAGCAAGCAAGATTTTACGAATATCCAAGAAACACGAATATTCGGTCTGCCACAATGCCCTAAATCGCTGTATAAGGCTTCTGCCCCTGTGGTACAAAGAAATACTGCACCAAGCAACCAAAATCCTTTCGGATATACAAACAGCAGGTCAAAGGCATACTTTGGATTGAGTGCAAAAAAAATATCCAAATGGCTGCCTATCTGTGTAAAACCGAGTATAGCCAGCATAGAAAACCATACTATCATGGCAGGTCCGAATATTTTGCCTACGGCATTTGTGCCAAACTGCTGTATAATAAACAGAGCGGTGATAATAGCAATTACAATAGGAATAGTAGGAATATCAGGATTAACAACTTGCAAACCTTCAATAGCACTGGATACTGAAATAGGCGGCGTAATAATGCTATCTGCTAATAATGCACATGCTCCAAACATAGCAGGTATCACTGCCCATTTAGAACGTTTACGTACCAAAGCATACAAACTTAAAATGCCGCCTTCACCATTGTTATCTGCTCTTAGCGTAAGAATAACATACTTTATAGTAGTTTGCAAAGTTAATGTCCAGAAAATACAACTTAATGCGCCTAAAACCAACTCTTTTTGAATAGGCTTATCACCAACTATCGCTTTAAGCACATACAGAGGGCTTGTTCCTATATCTCCGAAAATAATACCTATGGTAATCAGAAGCCCTGCCAAAGACAGTTTCTGTACGTGATGATGCGTGCCGTTTTCCATAAATAACAGACAAAAGTAATCATTTTTGGAATATGAAATGTATTCAGGACAATTTTGCTTCTCTTGTAAAATCAGGAGAGAAATATAAGGTTCTCAATGATGTAAAAGGATTTATAGCAATTTGGTCTATGGGCATCTGACGAAGCATAGCAAATAAACGTGTGCCATTGGTTCGTAAGATATAGCGTTCTTTATCAGGTTCAGGTTCAGGTAAGTGCGGATAGTTCAGAAACTCCTCTGCCAAATCCTCACTGGTAAAAACCGCAGGCATAAAAAAATATTCCTTACTTGGGGTAAGCAACCATTGTGTATGGGTATAATGTTCATCAGCGTCAAAAACAAAGTAAAAATGCGCGTACTGATACAAATACTTCATTTCTAATTCCTTAAAATGTGGATATTTTGCATATAAAAACTGTTCAAAATCTAATATTGCGGTATAGTCATACAAAAGCGTGATGGCTTCCTGATTAAGTAAAGTATGTTCAATTTGTATACTTTTTATCTGTTCTGGCAGGTGCTTAATGAGTTCTTTTCCGTGAACAGCGGTATCTGTATAGTGAGGAAAAGTAAGTTTAATGGACATATCCTGCATTTCTTGAATATTCCATTCGTGAAAGAGTATATTGCGTATAAGTGTATGGAGAGTACAAGTTCCATGCTGATAGGCATCAAGGTAAAAATGAATGGAATTATTCATGGTCTTGCTTAATCCACAAGGGTTTTACTTTCATAAAATCTTTGATAGCAGAGTAGCACGCATCAGGGTTTTCAAACATACCGAGATGTGCCGCATCTTGAATAACGTGCGTGTACGCATAAAGAGGTGAGGTAAGAACATCTTGCAAACTGGTTACAGGAATAATACTATCTTTTTTGCCAAGAATAAACAAGACAGGCACAGGTGTTCCCATAAGGGTTTCTACGGTACTTTTTCTATCTCTCATGGCTTCCAGAGCGGCAATCATTCCATTATGGTGAATAGAAAACATCATATCAAAAACTTCATCTTGTTTGATTTTACCTATTTTGTTCCAACCTTCTTCATCAGTAAGTTTGCTCATTTGAAGTTCAATAAATTGTGCTTTTCTACCTTCTTTTAGAATGGTAATCATACGGTTACGGCTGTTTTTCTTTTCCTCATCATCAGGGTAAGGAGTAGAGTGAAATAAACCTAATCCTGAAAGATAATCAGGATAGCGTTTAAGCATGTTCAGGGCTACATAACCGCCCATGGAATGTCCTATTACAGTAGCGCATATATGGTTAAGGTGTTCTAACAAAACCACTACTCTGTCTGCCATATCATCAATAGTAAAGTAAGTATTGTCAGGAATATCTGCATCGGGAGTATGGCCTAGTAAGTCCATAGCAATAACCTGATGACTGACAGCAAGCCTTTCTGCAAAATCTTCCCATATTCCTGCATGTTCACAGAAACCATGTAAAAGTACTATGGGTTCACCAGAGTTACCCAAAGTAAAATATCTTATTCCCTGGTAATCTTTATATTGTATCATAGTTGTTTAGTCAGTACATTTTTGTTTATGCCATTTAGCTTCTTTGTTTTTGGTACACTTCCATACCTTGCCTATCCATTCCACATACCAAAAACCGTTTTTTTTGACAAACCTTGTGCATGCGTGTTCTGCCCATACACGGGGGTTTTCTAAACCTACGTCTGTAATATGATATTCCAAGATATTTTCGCTTATTCGTGTAATTTCAGGAGTTCGGGAGGTGTATTTATTATTTTTGAGTGTAAATAAAGCTACTTCCTCTAATTCTTCATCTTTGTAAGGATTGGATTTGAGTTTTTTTATTTCAGCGGTGTTAAAATCTGTAATAATCAAATAGTCAGATTTGCGGAGTTTTTTGGGGTCATTAGATTTTGAGCAACCTGTTCCATAAAGTGTGAGTACAATGAGCAGTAAGTATGGATACGTGTATCTCATAACGCAAAGCTACAAAAGTTTTTCTACTCATCAAGAGAATTTTTATTTTTGAAGTATGAAGATAGCGTTATTTTCAGGTAGTTTTGACCCTTTTACTTTGGGACACTATGAAATTGTCAATAGAGGACTACAATTATTTGACAAAATTGTAATAGGTATTGGTATAAATGCCGAGAAAAAAACCATGTTTGATACAGAAAAACGTTTGTTTTTTATTCAGGAAACTTATAAAAACGAAAGCAGGGTAGAAGCAAGAACCTATTCTAATCTTACCATTCAGTTTGCAAACGAAATAGGGGCTTGTGCTATTTTGCGAGGACTACGCAACAGTATAGATTTGGAATATGAAAAAACCATAGCTTTAGCTAATCGTCACCAAAATCCTGATATAGAAACGGTATTTTTACTTAGTCTTCCTGAATATTCTTTTATCAGTTCTACGGTAGTGCGGGAAATGATAAAATACAAAGGAAATATACAAGGCTTAGTACCTGACGTTTTAATTAAGTACTTGATATAACACTGTTTTTAAGAGCTTTGTGTCTGTTAAGTAAGTAATTTGAACAAACTCTCCATGCTTTTTTCTTGTGTTCTGATAGATATTACTACATAATCTTTTTCTACACAGCGTTCAAATACATGTTTAGAAGTTTCTTTTGCATTGCTTGTATAAAATATGTCTTTTGGTAAAAGGTCATTCTGTAAATATTTAATGTCAGCTTTTGTCCAAAAATTAAAACTCATTAAACCCATTGTTCGGTTATCAAACCAGTTGCCTTCTCTGTCCTGAATTTGTAATGTCCACTTATATGCTTTTTATATGCTTTGCCATTCTCAGCATTGTCAAAGTACCAATGAAAATTTCCGAAATGGAAAGTATTTTCTCGTTAATCTGTCTGCAATGAAATGTCAAAGTTTTTGTTGTTACAGCAAAACATTTAGAGTTCGCTGTCATTTTTCCTGTCTAATTTAATGACAGGGCACTTGTTAAGTTTCTCAACTACTCTGTCTAATATATTTTGTTCTGTCATTAGTTTGCTGTAGTTCTTTAGAGTGCCCTAAATATTTTTTGGCTTTGTGTTCCGGGCTTTTTAGCACTGCATCAACAACGTTTTTCTTAACGCGGCGGCATTACAAAATTATTATGAACTACCGCTTAATCTGTACGAGGGAAAGATTGCGCTCATATACATCTAAAGTGCCTCCGTTTGTACCTACACAGTTTCCGTATAATTCCAGACGATAGTAATAGGTAATGCCTGCAGTTAAGTTCATATCTGCGTATGTAACCGATGCGCTGGTATTAAAACCCAAAGTTCCACTTCCAAGACCATTTGGAAAACGAAGCCCGCAAATACCACTGCCATACGTACATATTGTAGAACCTACGGTAAATCCTGGGTCCTCCGCTCTACGAAGCACTAAAAAGTATCCTGCCAGACTTAATGAACCCGTGAAAGTTGTATTATTCACAATTCTTGCAAATCCTGTTACTAATACCCCACTATTATTTATGCCATTTCCGTCTTGAATAGTAACTGAAATAGTAGTACCATTGATGGGCACTGCAGATGCATTATAAGCAATTGCTTGAACTGTATTTGCGGTGCTTCCCTGAATCTCCTGATTTATGAAGTCTCCTACAAAACGCACATCTCCAACTACATGTAGACGGTGCGCAGGCGTAGCTGTCCCTATACCTGTATTGCCTTCAATAATTACTCCATCAGTAGGTGCGGCAGTACCTACATAACCACTACCCACAGAGAAATTTCCATTAACGCTCAATTTACTCACAGGCGTAGCTATACCCACACCCACATTCTGAGCATATACAAAAACAAGAGCAAAGGCAAATAGAAATAGAAATATATGTTTTTTCATAATTAAAGTAAGTAATAGAATATAAATAGTTTTTGCAAGTTAAAAATAAAAATGGATTTTGTCAAGAAAAAATAAAAAAATCTTGTATTTATTTTGTTACTTTGTAGTATGAAACCATTAAAAATCAATCTTTTGCTTGTTTTAACTCTGTGCATCTCTCTGAATGCTCATGCACAAATTGGAAATTTGCTTAAAGATAAAATGAAAGAAAAAATAGACCAAAAAAAGGACAATATTGTACAGGAAGGTAAAGATAAGGTAAAAAATAAAAAGAGCGAACTTGTAGAAAATTTATTCAATACCAAAAAAGAATTTGACCCATCAGAATTGAACTATGCGATTTCATTGAGTGATAATGCTGTACCTTTTGAAGCAGAAGAACGTTTTGGCAGAGCAAAAGATGTCTTGAAAACGGCTACCTATAAAACCGCTACTGACCAAGAATATACTGCGTTAGACCGTGCTAAAAACCTTAAAGAAACAGGTGAGATGCTATATGGTTCTAATCGTTTAAAGAGTGCTGAACTTGTATTTTTGCAAGCTAAACAAATTATAGAAAACAACTCTCTTACCCAAGAACAAATTTATTCTGACGTTTTAGCTAACTTGGGTTTAGTGTACCATACAGCAGGTAGGTATTATGAAGCAGACAGTGTTTCTAAAAAAGCCGCCGAGCTTAGAAAACAAAAGTTTGGTGAAAAACACCTTTCTTATGCCGCTTCTTTGAATAATCTTGCCGCTTTATACAAAGAGAAAGGTGAATACACACAGTCAGAAAAATATATTGACCAGTGTATACAGATATATCAGACCTCACCGCAAAAGGACAGCATTCCGTATGCCATTGCACTGAATAATAAAGCTATTTTATTTCAAACCATAGGCAGAGCAAAAGATGCAGAACCCTTACAAAATAAAGCCCTAGACCTCGTACAAGATAAATATGGGGGTAAGTCTAACGTGTACTTGCGCATGTTAGGAAATTTGGCTATTATGTACCAAGATTTAGAACGTTATGACGAAGCAGAGAAAGTGTACAAAAAAGCCATTACGATAAGAGAGAAAAAACTCGGTAGCAAACACCCTGACGTAGCCCGACTAAAACATAATCTTGCAGGTTTGTATGTTATCACAAAAAAATATGACCTCGTAGAACAAAACCTTAAAGATGCCGCAAATATTTACAAAGAAAAGTTTGGCGAAAATCACCCTTCTTATGCCAATGTTATTGAAGATTTAGGTAATTTTTATGTGTTTCAAGAAAAGTATAATGAAGCAGAACCTTTGCTTACACAAGCGCTTTCTATTCGTGAAAATACCCTCAGCGAAAATCACCCTGACGTAGCTAGTGCTATGGAAAGTTTAGCCATTTTGTATTGGAAAAAACAACAATTTACCCAAGCAAATACCCATTACCATAATGCATTAAAAAAGTACTTGATGCAAATTGCTACTCAATTCCCTGCTATGAGCGAACATGAAAAAACCGTATTCTGGAACTTAATACAGCCCAAATTTGAGCGTTTCTACAACTATGTCCTGCAAGCAAGCCCAAAAGACCCATCTTTGCTTACTGATATGTATAACGCACAGCTAATTACCAAAGCACTTTTACTCAACACTACCTCTAAGATAAAGCAAGCCATTCTCAATAGCAATAACCCTAACCTTATCGCGTTATACAATAAATACCTTGCTCAAAAAGAATATCTCACCCGAATATACACAATGAGCAAAGCCGAATTAGCAGAGCAAAAAATCAATGTAGATTCGCTTGAAAAAGCTACTAATGCCACAGAAAAACAACTCTCTGAACAGTCTCAATTTTTTAACGAAAATCTTAACCAAAAAATTATCAAAACAACGCATATACAAGAAAATCTCAAAGAAAATGAAGCCGCTATTGAAATATTCAGAATACGATATTACCACAAAACTTTCTCCGAAGACAGTGTACTGTATACCGCTTTAATCCTCAAAAAAAATTCTTCCTACCCTGAAAAAGTTATTTTACAACACGGAACTCAATTAGAAACTACTTTTGCAGGCTACTATCGCAAAGCAATAAAAGCAAAATTAGAAGATGAAGAGTCTTTTAACGCATATTGGAAACCTATACACGAGAAACTAAAAGGTAAAACGCATATTTACGCATCTTTGGACGGTGTTTACAATCAAATCAGTTTGAATGGTTTACGTATCAGCAAAGGCAAATACCTTATAGATGAATATGATATCAGTATAGTAACTAATACCAAAGAAATTATAGAAATTTCACGCCGAAAGCCTCATAAACCTAATTATGTGTCTATGATTGGCTATCCTGACTATCAAATGAACGCTAATGTAGCTAAACCTACCATTAAAGATTTACCTGGTACAAAAGCAGAAATTGAAGCTATTCAAAAACTTCTCTCTACTAAAAATTGTAAAACAGAAATTTATTTACAACAGAACGCAAAAGAAGAGGTCATCAAAAAATTAAACCAACCTGACGTATTACATATTGCCACTCATGGTTTCTTTTTAGCTAACATAAACAAAAATAAAGAAAAAGTGTTCGGTATAGAAGCCGATAAAGCTAGAGAAATGCCAATGCTTCGCTCAGGTTTGATGTTTGCAGGAGCAGAAGCTACCGTACAGAACATAAAATCCGCAGAAATATCCACAGAAAATAATGGCATTTTTACAGCTTATGAAGCCATGAACCTTAACCTTGATAATACCCAATTAGTAGTTCTCAGCGCTTGCGAAACAGGATTAGGGGAAGTAAAATCAGGTGAGGGCGTGTACGGATTACAACGCGCTTTTCAAATTGCAGGTACAGAAACCCTTATCATGAGTTTGTGGAAAGTAGCTGACGAACAAACCCAAGAACTTATGACCCTGTTCTACCAAAAATGGTTAAATTCAAATAACAAACACCTATCTTTTATTGAAGCACAAAAAGAACTCAAAAAGAAATATCCTGAACCTTATTTTTGGGCGGCATTTGTATTAGTAGGTGAGTGAATTTCAAAAAACTTTTGCTTAACATCGCGATAAATACTTAATTTGCAGTAAAATTTTAATTTACCTATGCCAGGAACGGAAAAATTTGGAAAAGATGAACTCAATGAAGTCATGAGCGTAATGGAAACAGGTATTTTATTTCGTTACAATCATGAAGCCCAAAGAAATAATATCTGGAAAGCCAAAGACTTTGAAAATGAAGTAAAAAAAATTACAGGTGCAAAATACGCATTAGCGGTAAGCAGTGGTTCTACGGCTATTTTAGCCGCATTAGTAGCATCGGGAATAGGTTATGGTGATGAAGTTATTGTACCCCCATTTACGTACATAGCTACCATAGAAGCTGTTTTACTCGTTGGGGCTATTCCTGTATTCGCTGAAATAGATGAAACATTGTGTTTAAGTGCCGAAGGTATAGAAAAGGCCATTACTCACAGAACCAAAGCCGTATGCCTTGTACACATGTGCGGAGGTATGGCAAATATGGGTACTATTCTACCTGTACTACAAAAACATAATCTCGTTTTAGTAGAAGACGCAGGACAGGCTTTTGGTGCATCCTATAAAGGTACTCACACAGGACTATTTGGCAAAGCAGGCAGTTATTCTTTTGATTTCTTCAAAATTGCTACCGCAGGCGAAGGAGGAGTATTCGTTACTAATGACGAACATACTTACAAAATGGCAGAATATTTCTGCGACCATGGGCACACTCATGAAGGTAACAACAGAGGCATGGAAGCACACCCTATTGTAGGATTTAATTTCAGAATAAGCGAACTGCATGCCGCCGTAGGACTTGCCCAAACCCGAAGAGTGCCTGAAATTAAACAGACCAACCAAAAAAACAAAACTTTTTTACAAACCAAAATTCAATCCGAAGTTCCCGAAATACAGTTTAGTACCGTTCTTGACCCGCAAGGCGACTCTGCTACGTTTATGAACATGCTTATGCCTTCAACTGAACTTGCAAAAAATATGGTTCAAGAACTTAATAACGCAGGTATCGGCGGATTTAACTACTGGTTTACCAACATGTACCATTTTATCAATCAATGGGAACATGTAAAACAACTCAAATTCCCGAATAAAATGGCTATTCATTATCAAAATATCCCGCAAGACTATAATGCCCTTCAATTACCTAAATCCCAAGAAGTAATAGGTAGATTGATTTCTTTTGGTATCCGCTGTACATGGACAGAGGAAGAACTTGACCAACTTGCAAAAAATATCATAGCTTGCACAAAAAAAGTTCTTTCTAAAACTACTGTATAACTCTATAAATATGTACAAGAATTTTAAGAACATAGAAAAAATTGTATTTGGCAGGGGAGCTTTTTCTCAACTCGGAGAAATTATAGAACCTATTAGAACGCAAAACAATCGTTATTTTGTCTATATTGTAGATAATTATTTCAAAGACAAAACTCTTGCCCAAAAACTGCAAAATCTGCCCGAAGATTTAGTCTATTTTATTGACGTAGACCCTTATGAACCTACTACCGAACAAGTAGACACGTTACGCGATGATATTCTGACTAAAAGAGGCTTGCCTTCCGGTGTAATTGGCATAGGTGGAGGTAGCATAATGGATATTGCCAAAGCCGTTTCGCTTATGCTTACTAATTCTGGTTCCTCGGTATTATATCAAGGTTTGAACTTGATAAAAAATCCAGGCGTGTATCATCTCGGCATTCCGACTATTTCAGGTACAGGGGCAGAAGTAAGCATGACTGCTGTACTCACAGGACCTGAAAAAAAACTTGGCTTAAAATGCGAATATACGGTATTTAATCAAGTTATCCTTGACCCTGAACTTACTGCAACCGTTCCTATAGACAAGTGGTTTTATACAGGTATGGATACGTATATCCATTGCATAGAAAGTGAACAAGGTATTAACAAAAACGCATTTAGTAGCGCTTATGCGCAGCAAGCTATACAACTTTGTGAAGAGGTTTATCTCAATGAAAAATCAGGTAAAACTCCTGAAAATGACGATAAACTCATGGTAGCTTCGCTTATGGGTGCTTTAAGTCTTACGTATAGTGAAGTAGGTGTTTGCCATGCTATTAGTTATGGTTTATCTAAAATACTCGGGTATAAACATTGTTTTGCTAATTGTATTATTTTCCAACATTTAGAAGATATTTATCCCGAAGGTGTAAAAAAATTCAAAACAATGGTAGAAAAAAACCAAATTCAATTACCGCAAGGATTAAGTAAAGAATGGAACGAAGATACTATCACTGCTATGGCAACCGTTTCATATAATCTACCTTTCATGTGGCGTCATGCTTTTGGAGAAAACTATCAAAATATTGCTACATTAGAGTATATTAAAAATTTGTTCCGTAGATTGTAGAATAAAAGATTAGAGGTAAAGCAAGTTTTTTAATCTTCAACAGAGAAATAGGTGTTTTTTACACCATCTACACAGATAGCTACTAATGCATGTCTTATTTGCTTAGCGGTTTATATCAAGAACATTAAAGTAGTATAACACTTTAAAATGTGCTAGTAATAGATATAGAAAGCCCATTTGCGGCAGGAACATTCCTACATACACCCCCTACGCAAAATATACCTGCTCTTTGCCTTCCATAGCTTAATGTAATACGGTTACCGCCTTTTATATAACCTACAATTACATTAGGATAATGCAAACGTTTTTTTACATCTTTATTGCCGTAGTTATATTGGTCCAATACAGCAAAAAACCAATTTGGTGAGCGAGTATATTCTAATAGAGCTACTGCCCAACTTCCCTCATCTTGCTTAGTATCTAAAATTTGGCTTTCAAAACGAATGGCATTTGCATCATTAAACTTATAGGCCATTTCTAATACACCCATATTCGCATAAATAGTTCCATATCCTGCAAGCCCCTGAATGATGTCCTTATTATAAACAAAGTAAAGATAAGAAACAGTAGTTTTGAATTTTTTAGAAAATCTACGAGTGATTTCTACGTTAAAATCTCTAAAATAAACGGTTTTACCTACTTTTAAGAATTCAGATTTATAGCCATCTCCATTGGTTAGGGCAATGGTATCCAAATTATTTACTCCTGAATAATTGATAAGAATTTCCGTACCAAGAGGTCCGCCGAGTTTTGAACCTTTTTTGAGTTTGTAGATGCATTCTGCTTGAAATGCCATTTCGCCGTTTGGTTGTGTAGCATAAGGATAGATTGTAGCAGGGAGCATATAAGTATGTTGCCGAGTTAAAGCAGGTAAATAATTAATAAGCAAGTTATTGCCTGTGGCTGTTCTATCGGAACGAAAACTCATATCATCAATACGTTTAGCACTTAATGTAATTCCTAATCCTTTCTGTGCATAACCAAGAGATACAAGTAAAGCCTCACCAGGTTTGTAGATATATCCATTTACAGCTTGTGGGTCATTGACTTTATAAACGTATTCTGCATCAAAAGAGAATTTTTTATACTGCAAACGCATTCTTCCTGCACCTGCGGCTACATTCTGCGGTAGAATATAGGTTGGGTCTTCATCTTTTTGAAATTTGCTTACCCAACTTCCACCAAAAGTAACTTTTAATGGCATTTCTGATAATTTTTCAGTTAAATTATTGACAATTACTTCACCATCAACCCCTCTAACTATTCCAGGTCCTTGGGTAAAGAAAAATCTTTGTGTACCGAATATACCTTTGAGTGTAACTCCCTTGTATGGCATTATACGTACGCGCATACCGTCCATAACGTTGTCATATCCTAATCCACGTTCTTCATAAGCTCTGAATATCATGCCACTGCCAAATTGTTCATAATAATTGCCAATAGTAATTTCAAGATTATCATTGAGATAATTCACATACCGATATGGGATACCATTGCCATTATAACGGGGGTCAAAACCTTGTAAGGCTTTTTGATAGGTTTCATATCTAAAACCTGCGGAAAAATGCCCTCGCGTATAATTGATATTCCCAAAACCTTGTGCGCGTAGCTTTTCAGGTACATTTGGCGCCCCAATAGCAGAATCTATTTTGTAATACTGTGCATCTACCTGAAAATTGCCGTGTATTTCTCCCAAAGAAGATTTTATTTCTTGTATCTCGTCCGTTTGTGCAATAAGCAAATAAGGTAAAAAAGCACCTAAAAAATAAAGTATAAGCGACTTGTATGTATTCATAATGAATAATAAAGGTTTACAAAAATACAAGCTAACCTCGCTTGTACAAAAAAATATCATAAAAACTTTATTGTTGCTGTAATGTAAAAGTTAAT
>CALIZB010000169.1 GCA_938028625.1 uncultured Bacteroidia bacterium
ATTGGAATATGGGCATTAGGCTATCAAGGTAGTAATACAGAATTAGATAATGCTATTTTAGAAAAATTCTCTACCTGCGGTTCAGTTCCTTGTACCTACACGTTTTATGACATGGGCGGACCTAATGGAAATTATTTTAACAAAGAAAAATGGATTTATACTATCAATCCTGATGGTTTAAATCAAGTACAGTTACAGTTTACCGCATTTGACCTTGACAACAACTATGACTATCTTAAAATTTATGACGGTGCAGATACCACTATGCCACTTTTAGCAAATCTTACAGGAAATTCCCTCCCTCCGATATACAACAGTACAAACTATGCCTTAACCCTGTATTTTACTTCGGACAATGCTACGGTTAAACCCGGTTGGGTTGCTCAATGGACGTGCAGTCCTGTTGCGGCTATTCAAAATAATTTTCAGAATGATGTAAAAATACGTGTATATCCTAATCCTGCACAGAATAAAGTATTTTTCTCTGTACCTGTTGAAGAAGTCAGAATAATAGACAACATAGGTAAAATACAAATTATTCAAAAACACACTGACAACCTTAATATAGAACAGTTAAGTTCAGGAATTTACCTTGTGCTATACAAGCATAAAAATCAACTATGTACAGAAAAAATAATTAAGTATTAAAACCAAACTTTGTTTTTCTTAAAAAAATTCTTAATTTTGACTTTCAGTATGGAATTATGTGAACCCCTGCTTTCCTCGCTCTTGTACTTTGACTACTTTAAATATCCGCTTAAACTGCATGAAATACATCAGTTTCTGTATAAAAAAACTTCTGTTCAAGAAGTAAAAAAACATTTGCGTTATCTGTTAGACCTGAATATTGTACACAGCTATAAACAGTATTATGCTTTGTCGGAAGATATTCAGGAATGGGTAGAAAAGCGCGAAAAAAATTTTTCTTTATCACAGGAGTATTGGATAAAGGCAGACAGATACAGCCGCCTGATAGGTAGGTTTCCTTATGTAAGGGCAGTTTTTATTTCAGGTTCACTCTCTAAAAATAATACGGATACAAATGGAGATATAGATTATTTTATTATTACTAAAAACAATCGCTTATGGTTATGTAGAACTCTCCTTGTGTTATTCAAAAAAATGTTTTTGCTCAATTCCAAAAAGTACTTTTGTGTAAATTATTTTTTAAGCGAATATCACCTTGCTATCCCTGATGAAAACCGTTTCGTAGCTGTGGAACTCTTTACTATGCGCTTAATGTATCAGGAACAGGACTTGCGCACAAAGGTTCTCCAAAACAATCTTTGGGCAGTAAAAATGCTTCCCAACTATGATTTACGGCATTATCATTATGGACATTTAGCTCAAAAACGAGTGTGGTACAAAACACTATTAGAAAATTGTATGAATAATTTTTTAGGCACATGGTTAGATAATCTTTTTCACAAAATTACCTTTCGGAGGTGGAAAAAAAAATTCGGATACCTGCCAAAGGAGACTTTTGAAGTCGCTTTTCGTTCGCTCAAACATTCTTCCAAACATCATCCACATCAATATCAGCAGAAAGTGATAGAATATGTTCAGACAAACTTATCGCTTTACATGGAAAAATGTAGTCCTATGGCTACAGAAATTACTTCTTAACACTGCTAATTTTTCACAAATTTAGTGCGATATACTTTACCTTGTTCATGGGTAAGCGTAAGTATATAAACTCCTGCATGCAAGTGCTGTATACCTAATTGTTCAGATAAGATATTTCCTGTTTTTTTCTGTGTTTCTGAAAGAATTTTACCCTGCATATCAGTTATTTGTATGCGGATATTACCTGGTGTATAATTTGAACCCTGTATTTGTATAAAATCTGTGGCAGGATTAGGAAAGACTTGGGTTTCTGTAAATACATCAGGGCTTTGGTGAATAGAAACAGCTTGTCTTGCATCAAAAATATACAAGCCTGTTTGCATATCAGATGCTAGTATTCTGCCACTCGGTAAAAACGGATATACGCCCCAGTTGCCTACATAACTCGCTTCTGCCAAAGTATCATTTTTAGGATAGGTGTCGTAATAGCCCACCTCTACGGGATTCGCGGGATTGCTTACATTAAAAATGCGCAGCCCGTCTGAGTAATACGAACAGTAAATATAATCGCCTACCCAATAAGGAATATGCGGTACTTTATATTTTTTGTTTGTACTAGAACTGATGTGCGCAAGAAGTTCAGGATTATTGAAATCGCTGATGTCATAGATTTTGAGGGGTAAATTATGTGGTACTTCATCAGTAAATACAATTTTTTTATGGTCTGGGCTAAGCCACGAAGAATGATTATACCCTGAATACTGATACCCCGTAATACGCATCAGTTCTATGGGATTAGCAGGATTTCTGTAATCATAAACAAACAAACCGTCAAAACCATTAGAACAGTACGCTGTATCATTATACACGGTTACTTGATGTACATGGCTGAAAAAAGGTTCGTTTAATACAGAAATGAGTTGTGGTCTTTCAGGATTTTGCAGACTGTACACTGCCATTTTATAAAAGCCTGTTACCCCTCCGGGATTGCGTGTACTGCATGCATATAAACGATTGTTTTCAATGTACATGCTATGAATGTTGGTACAGATAGTATCACTTTGATAAACAATATGTACAGAATCGGGAAGATAGCTTAAATCGGCTACAATGAGCGAAGAATTAGCGCAGTTGTCTGCCGCCATATACGCATAGTGAGAATAGGTTTTTAAATCTCTGTTAATGCATCGCGAGGAGATAAGGTCAGGGATATACGCGCGCAATACTGGGTGTGTAGGATTAGTTACTTCAATAAAATAATATCCTGAAACTCCTCCAAGCAGGGCATATTCACGTCCATTTTGAGCATAGCCCCAAATTTCATTGTACTTTTGAGTAAAAAGATGTGTAGTATCTGAATTTGGTGCTCCATTCCAATGACCTAATAAGGTAATATTATAGCTGATTTGCCCCCAAGAACAAGATAAAGCAAAGAATGCGAATAAGAAAAACAGGTTCTTTTTCACTTTGGCAAGATACAAAAAATACATATAAAGTAAAACGAAGTTACACAAAATTATGAAATAAAAACGTATTAACCTTATTTTATAAAGAGATTTTACTCCCATGAGTTTGTTTAATTAACCAACGAGTAATTGGCATAGAATGCTTCAAAGTCATAAGGGAAAATGCTGTCAAGGTAGTATTGCCAAATAAATGCTGTAATCTTTTTCCCCATGCAATTCGGCTATAAAAGTGCTTTCTCCATTGTTTTGCATACAATAACTCTGCCTGTTTGCGGGAGATTCTGCCTTCAAATGCCTGTATTAAAATTTCTGATGCTATTTTTGCTCCATGAATAGCCATTGACATACCATTACCACAAAGTGGGGTGATTAGCCCTGCGCTATCACCTACCATGAATATATGCTGTTCTACGGGATTTTTTGGGGAAAAAGAAATTTCATTTATCGTTTCAGGTGTATCCCATAAAAACTCTGCATTTGTAAATATATCTTTGAGAAACGAGTTTTTACAAAGTACATTTTTTTCCATTTCAGGAATAGATTTATGTTTTTTAAGGTGTTTTTTGTGTGTGAGATAGCATAAACAATGTTGGTTGTTTTCTATGGCAGAGATACCACAGTAGCCTTCATCAAAATTATGTAAAGCAATTGTGTTTTTATCAAAATCGTATTTAACGTGATATTTTACAGCAATATAAGGCGTTTTTTTGTAAAAAAACGGACGATTTAAGATACGGTCTAAATTACTGCGTTTGCCATAACTTCCTATCACATATTTTGCTGTGAGCATTTGCCCTTGTTGAGTAGATATGTAAAAGGTGTTATTTTCAAAATAAATGTTTTCAACTGTGGTATTGAGGTAAAACTGTACTCCTACTTTGAGATTTTGTTCATAAATAAAGTTGTCTAATGTATACCTGCTAATACCAAAACCGCCTAAATCCAAAGGCGCAGAAAGTTTTATTTTACCTGATGGGGAAGTTATTTGTAAGTTTTGGATATTTGAGGGGTTAAGTTCTTGTATGTTTAATCCTAAATGATGTAACCAGTCCCATACTTCATAAGAGATATACTCTCCACAAACTTTATGAAAAGGATACTCTTTTTTTTCTATAACAGCCACAGATAGACCGCTCTGTTTTAACTGACGTGCCGCACACAAACCTGCTAACCCACCTCCTGTAATAATTATATCATAGTTCATGATTTTTCACGGGTTTCGGGGTCATGTGCAGGAATATCAGCAGGAATGCGGTTTTTTACCCTAAAATCTAATATACCGTCATGAACAGGAATGTTTTTGGAAAGTAGTTTAAGTATGACTTTTATTGTCCATTCGTAGTACAGTTCGCCAAATTTAGCAAGCATTTTACCTGGAATGTCTTTGTCTTCTTGAAATACTTTCTGAATATCTGTCTGTGCTAATACATACAAAGTGGTTTTTTCCATTACAATAGCATTAAGCGGGTGCGGTTTGTCTTCTACAAGGCAGTTTTCACCAAATATCTGTCCTTCGGTGAGGGTAGTCAGTCTACGGGAATAGTCGCCGAGTTGTATGCGTAGCTGTACCCTGCCGGATTTGACAAAAAACATAGCTTTGCTGGGGTCTCCCTGATGAAAAACTATTTCATCAGTATTGTAGTTTCTTTCATAAATATAGGGTTTGAACTCCAGAATTTCGCTGTCCTCCAAAGTACTGAACAATATTATTTTTCTGAAAAAGTTAATAAATTGTTCGTCTTCTTCGGAATGTCGTTTCTTAAACGGGTTTTTGATAATTTCTTTTAACATAAACGGCTTTTAGAGCAAAGATACGCAAAGTACTCGGATTTCATTCATATAGTCAGAAATTTAGAGTTCTGTATAAAAGCCATACTGCTGAAATATATCGCGGCTGTATGGAGAACTCAGCCATTGTACAAAGGGCTTGAAATTGTTTGTTCCTTCGTCCCGCAAAATAAGATAAATACCTCTTTTTAAGGGATAAGTATTGTTCTTTACATTTTCTATGCTTGGAAAAACTGCAGCAGAAGCATTATCTTTTTTTAGAGATACTCTTTTTACGCCCCTTGCTATACCTGCAGGTCCAAAACCGACAGCCCCTTTATCGCGTGACATCTGACTGATAAGCACGTCCCATGTGGGAAGATAGTTTACATTGCCTATGGGAACCTCATCATTAAGAATGGATTTTTTGAAATATAAATAAGTATCTGAAAAATCTTCTAAACTGTATAAAGAAATGGGCATATCAGGACCACCGAGTTCTTTCCAGTTGGTGATTTCGCTTCGGTATATCCTGAATACTTGTGAAATGCTTAATTCCTGAATAGGATTATCTTGATGAACAAAAATAGAAAGGCATTCATAAGCGAGAGGAATTTGTATGGGTTTTTTACCATAGCGCATTTCAAAATGTTGTATATCATAGTCTGTGAGGAGTTTGTTGGATACTGCCGCATCTATAATCCCGTTGTTCAGGCATCGGACTGAATTATGCGCCCCTCCGCCTTGTATATCCACTGTAAAGTTGGGTACAAGTTCTGTGTAGGCATCACTAATTTGGCGAAGTATAGGCTGAAAGGCATCTACTCCTTTGATAACATAAGTGGTATCTTGTGCAAAAACAGGTACTGAAAAGCAGGTAATGCTACCTAAAATCCATAATACATACCACAACTTTGACATAACCTAACAAACATAAAAACAATTTTTCATACTTGCAAGTTTTATATTCAAAATTTGAGTTTTTACTGTCAGGCTATCCGTTTTAATACTATCTGAAAAAGCGGAGAATATCATTGAAAGTAGCAAAAATCATCAGACCTATGATGATAAAAAAACCTGCTATCTGTATAGCTTCACGTACTTTTATAGATGGCTCTCTGCGAGTTATGCCTTCATAGATAAGTAAAACCACGTGTCCACCATCTAAGGCAGGAATAGGTAAAAGGTTAGTAAATGCGAGAATAACACTGATAATAGCCGTAAGTTTAAGAAATCCAAACCAACCACCATTGTTTCTTGCTTGTCCGAAGGTTTCAATAATACCCAATGGACCACGAACATTTTCAGAAAAAGAAAGCTCTCCCCTGAATATCTTACGAAGTCCTTGTATATTCATTACGACAAAATTCCATGATTCTACCGCACCCGCAGGTATAGCTTCAAAAAAATTGTATCGTTTAATTTTTTCCGCAATTTCTTGGTTAGGAACTATGCCTAATCCTTTTTCTCCAAGTTTGCCTTTAAGTTCTATTTCTTGACCACTACGAAGCACTTTTATTGTAATATCCTTGTTTTTATTTTCGTTGATAGCTGTTTTAAGTTCATCAAAATAACGGGTTTTGGTATCATTAACGCTTAAAATTTTATCTCCCTTTTGAATTCCCATAGATGCGGCAACAGAATTAGGTGCAACTTCCGCAATAGTATACTCAAAACGAGGTAAAAATACAGGTTCTCCACGTTTTTGTTTAGACAACTTACCGACAAAGTCCGCAGGAATGTTTATTTTTTGCTTCTCACCGTTACGGATAATTTCGTAATACGGATTGTCCTTCAAAAACACCTGCGGATTTATCATAGCTTCATACGTTTCAGGCAGTGTGCCGTTTACAGAAGTAATTTTGTCTCCTGTGCGTAAACCTAATTGATAACCCAAACTGTTTTCAGATACAAAAATGCCATTTTCTAATTGTTTAGAGAGTATCATAGGTTCGCCATATATGGATTTTAATGCCGCAAAAATGAGAATGGCTGTGATGGTGTTAAAGATAATTCCACCAAGCATGACAAGTATGCGTTGCCATATTGGTTTAGAACGAAATTCATACGGTTTTGGGGGTTCTTTTAGCGCTTCTTTGTCCATGTTTTCGTCCAATATCCCTGATATTTTGACATATCCCCCAAATGGAATGATGCCAATGCCGTATTCTGTATCTTTTATTTTTTTGCTGAGCTTTATGTTTTTTATCTCAAAAAACAGGAAAAACTTCTCTACACGCATGCCGAATAGCCTTGCAAAGAGAAAATGCCCAAACTCATGAATAACAATCAAAATAGAGAGAGCTAAAATTGCCAATAATATATTTACCATGGTTATATCTTTCTTGAAAAAGTGATATTAGACTGCAAAAATAATACCTTGCCTGACTTTTGCAGAATTTTTTATCTGAATATTGTATAACAAATCAGAAAAAATAAGGTTACTTTGGTACAGTTAGCGCCTACTTAATGACCGAAACTTCTTTATCCCCACAGTTCTTTGGCGGCTTTGGACAAGTTTTCTCTGTGGTCAGGGTGAGCAATGTCAATCAGGGCTTTGGCACGTTGTTCTATATTTTTACCATATAAATATGCTACACCATATTCGGTTACTATGTAATGCACGTGAGCGCGGGTAGTAACAACCCCTGCTCCTATTTTAGGGACAACGCTAATACGAGACTCACCTTTTGAGGTAACCGAAGGTAATGCAATAATAGGTTTTCCACCTTCGGATAAAGATGCGCCTCGTATAAAATCCATTTGTCCACCCACGCCTGAATACATGCGCGTACCGATAGAATCTGCACACACCTGACCTGTTAAATCTACTTCAATAGCACTGTTAATAGCTGTTACCTTTGGATTTCTACGAATATTTGTTGTATCATTCACATATTGACTGTCTAACATTAAAATACTCGGATTATCATGCATAAAATCTAGTAAACGTTGCGAACCCAAAGCAAAACCAGAAACAATTTTGTTTTTATGAATCGCTTTGTGCTCTCCTGTGATAACGCCTTTTTCTACAAGGTCAATGATACCATCAGAAAACATCTCCGTGTGTACTCCAAGTCCTTTGTGGTTTGTGAGTGCTTTAAGCACGGCATTAGGAATAGCGCCTATGCCCATCTGAAGGGTTGCTCCGTCTTCTACAAGTTCAGCGATATGATTACCAATTTTTTGTTCAATTTCATTCGGTTCAGCAACTTCATGCGTAATAAGCGGTTCATCTACCTCTACACCAAAATGGATTTTACTATGGTGTATAACGCCATCTCCAAATGTTCTTGGCATTTTAGGATTTACTTGTGCAATTACATATCTAGCGCTTTGTACTGCGGATAAAGTTACATCTACGGAAGGACCAAGAGAACAATTACCATGTTTATCAGGGGGAGAAACTTGTATCAAAGCAACATCTAACGGAAGTATTTTTCTGCGAAAAAGTAATGGCACTTCGCTTAAAAAAATAGGTACATAATCTGCTCGGTGTGTAGGAATGGCATCTCTTGTATTTTTAGCTATAAAAAACACATTGGTATAAAAGTTTTCTGCATATTCAGGATTAGTATAACTAGCGTCACCTTCGGTATGAATATGTACGATTTCTACATTGCGTAATCTGCTTGCTTGTGCGACCATACCTTTGATAAGTTGCTGAGGTGTAGCTGACGCCCCCTGAATAAACACTCTGTTGCCTGACTGTATCATTCCGCAGGCTTCTTCCAAAGAAACAATTTTCATGTCAGCAAAAATACAGTTTTTTAATCAGGACAATGTTAAGCAAAAAAATAAAAAAAATACCTCTCAAAACACTTGACTTAACACCTGCGGTTTTAGCAAGAGAACAAAAGCTATTCCTGTAAGTGCGCCTGCAATATGTGCATCATGATTAAGGTTATCCATAGAACGCCTTTGTGCATAAATGGAAAATCCTATATACAATGCTCCAAAAAGAATAGCAGGTATACTTATGGGCAACATAAACAAGCCTAATTTTGCAAAAGGGTGAAGTAAAATAAAAGCAAATACTACAGCGGAAACAGCTCCTGAAGCGCCAAGAGTGTAATAAGAAGAATTGTTTTTATGCTTAATCAGTGAGGGAAGCGAAGAGGTAATCATACTTATTCCATATAAAACAGCATATAGTTCTTTCCCGAGTTCTAATTCCACAAACTGCCCGAAGGACAGCAAAGCAAACATGTTCATTGCTAAGTGAACAGTATCCGCATGAATAAAAGCAGAGGTAAACAAAGTAAAATACGTTTTTTTACGCTGAAAAGAATACGGATGCATCATCCATTTCTGAAAAACAGTTCTGTCGTTCCACGCATATATGGAAAGTGCTACATTTGCTATAAGCAAAAAAGTTGTAACAGGAGTGTGACTTAAATTCATTTTTTGTTTTGTTTTCTCCAAAAATCGTAGTCTTTGTCGCGGTCTGGGACATAGCTTACCTTTACGGTCTGTCCATTAGTAGCTTTGTTTTTAAGCACCAGTAGGGTGTCGCTCAGATGCTGTATGGCAGAAACTTGCTGATTTTGTAGAGTAAGCGTACCTTTGTATTCGTCTATATCCCAGCGACCTTCCTGTATCCTGCCTTTTTCATTGGTAATCCATTTGCCTTGTTCTGTAAAAGTAATAGTTACAAAAGGATTTACAGGCTGATATTCATTTCCAATGACTAATTCCGCCATACGCCAACTTTTAAGCAGATACTGTGTATTTACTTTTTTTGCTTTTTTTTTAGCACAGGCAACAAGAAGAACACAGAAAACAGGCAGAAAAAGTATACGAAGATACTTCATAAAGTTTTGATAATTTTCAAGATAAATAGAATCTAGTTTGTTTTTTCTTTTTGGTTGAATGGAGAAATAGCGTCTTGACCTTCATATTCTCTCTCGTCAAAGTCAAGGATTTTGTGGTTCATTTCATTGGTGTTTTTGAACTGTTTGCCTAGTAATGCCCACAGAAATATAAAAACTACACTTATTCCAAATACCCAGGATACTATCACAAGGTACATACTCATACTGATATTTTGTATAGACTCCATAACTGCAAAGTTATAATTTTTCTAAAGAACTTTTAAGATAATCTATTACTTCAACAGGAGTAGGTTCTGTTTTGTTCTCTTGGGCTAAAAAATAAGATAGCCAATCGCTAAAATGAATAAGGTAAAATACCTGTGCAAGCATACTTTTGCCCTGTGCAACAATTTCATAAATATCCTGTGTATATTTTTTGAATATTGGTTTGCAAATCTCATATCTGGTTTCTACACGTGGGTGGTCATAGGAAGAACGCAGTATCAATACAACGATGTGTTTAATAAGATTTTCAGGAAATTTCCATCCCACTAATTCATTGTGGTTCATTTCAGGGAATATATGATGCCAGCACAATTGTTTGGCATTTTCGTTAATTTGTTGCCTTAACCGAATGGCAACGGCTTCCATCTCTTCTGAAGCATAAATTACAGGCATTTTATCTTTTAAAAACTGTGCGAGTTTTGCAGGACCAGAGTTTGTTTGTCTAAATTCTTCACGGACTTTTTTAAGTAATTGAACGGCTTCCTGCAATTCTTTCTTAAAGCCTTTTTTAATCAGTTTCAGTTCACGCAGAATATACAGCTGTTGTATAGTAGAAAGTGCTAGCGCCGCGCGCGGAGGGTAGCCTGAGGGTAAAAGAATATGTAAAAAATTATGTTTTTGGGCAATTTCTTGTAGCTTTCCGCCTGCGCTAACTGCAATAATTACGGCTTTCTGCGATATTGCCTGTTCTGCTGCGGATAGTGTTTCTTCAGTATTTCCTGAATAAGAAGACAATATTACAAGAGTATGCTCATTGATAAACGAAGGAATATCATAGTTTCTACTCACAATAACAGGCACTTTTCCCACTTTGTAGGTATATTTGCGGACTATATCTGCTCCCATAGCAGAACCGCCCAGCCCGCAGACAACAACATTGTGGATTTTATGATAGTGTAAAGCGGAGAAATCCGTTTTCTCGCCAATTTCAATGGCATGCTCTATCTGTTCAGGAAAGTTATAGATTAAGTTTTCCATAATTTTTTACTTTATGACTAAGGTTTGAAGTGCTTTCTTAAATATACTATTGTATTTTTTTTGATTATTTTTGCCTACAACCATACTGATAGTAGTGAATACATTATCTCTGCCATTCAAAAATACCAGTACCGCAAAATAAGATTTTTTGTTTTCTGTATAGCTTATTTCCATGTAGAGGGCATTTTTGTTGTTTATCTTTTTAAAGTCGCATTCTTCAACGGTACAGTTGTTTCTACCAAGCAACAGGTATTGCTTGGGGAGTTCCTGTTTAATAATAGATTTAAAGTTTTCGTCCACCTGAATTTTTATATTTTCAGACGCCACTTTAATGGAAGCAGTATCTTCTTTGGCTATCAGAACATCTAAATTGCCCTCAGATAAATTTTTTTTTGCTCTTTGAATTGCTTGACTATTTTTGTATATCAAAGGTGCGTATACATCAAAATCTATGGTAGATAAATGGCTGAAGTTTTTAGGTATTTCAAAGGTATATCCATGTACGCCATTGTATATTTTTACATTTTGACTGAACAGAACCATAGAAAATTGCATAAACAAAAACAGCATAAAAATACATTTTCCACCAAATACCCAATAACTACGGCGTATCACGGCTTCAAAAATACAAGGTTAAATTTATTTCACAAAATTAAATTAAAATAGATAAAAAAGCAGATAACTTCCATATAAAAAGAGTAATTTTGCACTTAAATGTCGGATTTATATCACTTGCGAGGAGTTTCCTCTGACAAAAAAGAAGTACATAATGCTATCAGCTTTTTGGATAAAGGTTTGTATCCCAAGGCCTTTTGCAAACTTATTCCTGATATTCTTACCCAAAACCCTGAATATGCTTTGGTTATGCACGCTGACGGTGCAGGTACAAAATCTTCACTTGCGTATCTATATTGGAAGGAAACAGGAGATATATCCGTATGGAAAGGTATTGCCCAGGACGCCCTCGTCATGAACACAGATGACCTTTTATGTGTAGGCATCACTGATAACATAGTTTTATCCTCCGCAATAGGACGGAATAAAAACCTTATTCCGCAAGAGGTTATTGCGGCTATTATTCAAGGAACACAAGAACTTATAAGTCAATTTGCACAATGGGGAGTACGCATCCACTTTGCAGGGGGAGAAACCGCCGATGTAGGTGATTTGGTACGTACTATTATTGTAGATGCAACAACCACAGCGCGCATTAAGCGAAGCCATGTAATAGATAATGCTAACATTCAGGCAGGTGATGTAATTGTAGGTTTATCTAGTTTTGGGCAAGCTACGTATGAAACAGAATACAACAGCGGTATTGCTAGTAATGGCTTAACTTCGGCAAGACACGATATCTTATCCAAATTCTATGCGCAGAACTATCCTGAAAGCTATAATACTGATTTACCGCAAGAAGTAGTTTATACAGGCGCGTTCAAACTAACAGATACTTTACCTGAGTTACCTGATATCCCTATCGGAAAATTAGTACTCTCACCTACGCGTACCTATTTGCCTGTGATGCAAGTTGTATTTTCAGAGTTCAGAACGAATATTCACGGCATAGTACATTGTAGCGGAGGAGGACAAACCAAGTGCCTTAATTTTGTGGAAAGTCTTCACATTATAAAAAATAATCTTTTTGATACACCACCGTTATTTAAATACATTCAGCAAGGTTCAGGTACGGAATGGAAGGAAATGTACAAAGTTTTTAATATGGGACACCGTCTTGAAATATACACAGATGAAAAAACTGCTGAAAATATCATTAAAATTGCTCAAACCTTTAATATAAAAGCTCAAATTATAGGATATTGTGAAGCATGTTCAGAAAAAAAATTAACTTTGCACACTAAACACGGAATTTTTGAATACTAATTTATGTCTTTCCTTAAATCCTTTGTTACAGAGTTCAAGACCTTTGCCATAAAAGGCAACGTGATAGACCTTGCCGTAGGTACAATTATTGGTGCGGCATTTGGTAAAATTGTAACCTCAGTCATTAATGATTTGGTTATGCCACCTATTGGTATGCTGTTAGGGGGTACAAAATTTAATAACTTAAAAGTTGTTCTTAAATATGCCTATAAAGATGTCAGCGGTGCTGAACAACCAGAAGTTGCTATAATGTACGGAAACTTCATACAAACCGCCGTAGACTTTACCATATTAGCATTTATTATCTTTCTTATGGTCAAAGCAATAAATAAACTCAAACGTAAGCAAGAAGAAGCCCCTGCGCCCCCTGCAGAACCTACTAATGAGGAAAAACTCCTTGCCGAAATCCGTGATTTACTTAAAAATAAGCAGTAAACAATGCACGATTTGCCTAAACCTTTGCAGGAAATTTATGTAAAGTTGGCTAAATACTGTGCGTATCAGGAAAGGTGTACGCATGAAATACACGAATACCTGAAAAAGTATGAACTCTCAAAAACACATGAACAAGCTCTGATTCAAAAATTAGAACAGGACAAGTTCCTTGATGATGAACGGTTTGCTGTACAGTTTGCCAAAGGTAAATTTCATGTCAAAAAATGGGGTAAAATAAAAATACGTCACGAACTCAGACAGAAACATATTTCTGACGAACTTATAGAAAATGCCCTTGAAACTATTCCTGATGAAGAATATTATACTGTTTTGAAAGAACTTGTTCAAAAAAGCGGGTATGATACAGAAAACTATGCTGAAAAAGTAAAAGTTTTACGGTATCTGCAAGGTAAAGGCTATGCTTATGACGAGATTAAGCAGGTTTTGCAGAATATTGATGAAGATTAGCAGTTGTTTTTGTATTTTTGCAGTATGTCCAATAAGCCAATTAACCAAAAAATTAAGCCTGACATAAAATTAGAACCCGAAATTATTGACGAGAAAAAAGTACAGTATTCGTCTTTTGACAGTTATGTCAAGTTTATAGTTTTTCTAATGTTGCTTGGCATTGTATATATCGCTTATACCAACAGGGCAGAAAACACCCGCAGAAAAATTCATAAATACCAGCAAGAACTCAAAGAACTCAAATGGCGATATGCAGAGTCCCATGCCCGTCTAATGAAACAGACTCAACAGGCACACATTGCCCAAAAAGCAGATACACTCGGCTTAAAAATGTTACAAAGTCCCCCTATCCAACTGATTGTTAACCCAAAAGAAAAATAATAATATGATACGTTCTATTTTTTTATTCTTGTTTCTTTTCTTTGTTTCTCACTTATGGGCAAACGAAACATACACCGTATTTTGGAGATTAGACATCAAAAAAGAAAGTGAAAAAAATAAGTATTCTTTCAGTGAAATTTCAGAATACCTTTACAAAATTACTCAAGACAAGAAAGCCCTTATTTATGCAGATAGTTTGTGCAAAACCAAATTGATAAAAGATAATTTTATCCAACATCTGTTTGAAAAAAACCAGTCCGTAGCAGGATATACTATTCTTAAAGCACAAGAAGTATGGAAATTTACCAAAGAAGGAATTACAAGTAAAGTAACTCTTCTTGCCTTTGAGAATCCTGAATTACCTGAAAAAGACCCTTACAGAACGTTGTTTGTATCACAAAAGTATTTTTCTACTGTTCTTAAAGAAATAACTTTATCAGGATATTATCATGGTAGAGCAGACATACCCCTCGGAGAATGGATAAAAAAACACGATTTTGAATATACTATCCTTAAAACTACACCTACATTACCAAATCCCCCCTATACCTTTCAATACAATAAAATCATAGACGATACAACTTATAAAAAAATACAGATATTATTTGATTTCTTTCCTGAAAATAATAAAATTCTCAACCACACCTACAGAAGAGATAAAAATGTATTAGCAGAACTAAGTTATCTGCATACATACAGCAATGAAACACAAAGTAATTCATTTAGAAATGTGCTTATAGAGGCTTTAGAAAAAAACAAACTCATTAAAAGCAATGCTGAATTAGAGGAAATTTTGCAAAATAACACTGCTAATTATGTATTTTACCTTGAAGGCATACATTCTGTTTCAGGTATAGAATGGACTAATATACGAGTATATATCAGTTCAGGAATACATTCTACACTTCCACAATTTTTATGTGCAGATGTTTCTAAAAGTAAGATAAAAACCATAGATACTTATCTCAAAAAAAATTCAGGACATACTCTTGTAGAATATTTTACAAAAGTAAAAGTTGATTTTTTGGTTTCTCATATCAATAACAGTTTTGCCAAAGACGCCGAAGAAGGTTTGTTGTTAAGACACTATCTTTTTCATTTTTAATAGTTGATTAAAATCAATATATTAAAAAAATATAAGTAATTTTTTTATGATGCGTTTTTATTAAATTTCAGTAAAAATTAGTACATTTGTGTAGCCTTTAACTATTTCTTATTACTATTATGAAATGCTACGTGTTCTGTACTTTTATTCTGTGCGTTCACTACCTGTATAGTCAAGCACCTATTGAAAACGATTACTTTGACATGAGTTTAGAGGACTTGATAAATGTAGAGGTAATTACAGCATCTAAAAAAGCACAGAAAATTGAGGAGGTTCCTGTACCCATGTATGTTATTACCCATGAAGACCTTAAAATTTATGGCTATACTCATATTGGAGAGGCATTAAAAATGGTACCAGGAATAGAAATTATTCAAGGTGCAGACCATGACTACCAAGTTTCTATCAGGGGATTAAGTACTACGGGCTATAATGTATCTAATAAAGTGTTATTTCTTATCAATGGGAGGTCTGTGTACAATGAAGTATTCGGAGGAGTAAGAATGCAATCCTTTAATATCAGCATAGATGAAATAGAACGCATTGAGGTAGTAAGGGGTTCTGCATCGGCGCTGTATGGGGCAAATGCATTTGCAGGTATTGTGAACATCATTACCCGAAGTCCTGAAAAAGAAAAAGGTATTCATGCAGGGCTGTTATACGGCAGTTTCAATCAAATACAAGGAAATATGCGCTATGGAGGTAGTTTAATGGAAAACAAACTGCAATACAAAATAGGTATCAATTATCAACAATTAGAGCAAACTAAGGCTCGCATGAGCGATTTAAATGATGTTGAAAAACAGAGAAAAGAAGATTTAGGGTATCAGAAAGGAAGTATTCAGTCCCTTAATGCAAAAAATGTGAATATTGGAGTAAATTACAATTTTAATACAGATAAAAAAATTGAGTTCACAGCAGGTTTTTCAGATAACATGGCTGATACGTATTATACCTATCCCGCAGAGTTTAGTGCAAGAGATTATTTTGTACAAGCACAGTACATAGACTCTACAAATCTTATTCGTGTATACTACAATGGTCAGAATAATGTAAAATATGGAGTAAATCGCTTTTTAAGTAAAAATACGGCTACAAATCCCTATCTTGTGCTTACCCAACGAGCAGAATTTTATCCCGTTGATGCAAACAACAACCCTATTTCCTATCAGACCGTTGATGCGGAATATAATCGTAACATTAAAATAGGAAGTAAAATACAATGGATTTTAGGTGCAAGCGCAAGAAACAACAATATTCAAGCTATACTCTTTACCTCTGACGCAATGCGAAAATATAAAAACCAGTATTTTGGTGCGGCATTTACACAAATAGAATACAAGCCTATTTCTAAATTATTGCTTATAGGAGGTATTCGTGCAGACTATAACAACGTTATCGGTAAAAACATAAATCCGCGTTTTACAGCATTATATCAAGCACATAAAAATCATACTGTCCGTTTGGGTGCGGGTACAGCTACACGAAATCCTCACTTCTTTGATTTATATTTAGATACCTATGTAAAAGTAGCCAACCTCAAAACAGCCACCGGACTTGACCCCATTCTTAATCTTACAAATAGTTCTAATTATGTTGTGCTTTCTGTAAAGGGAAATGAAAACTTACGTTCTGAGCAGATGCTCAATGCAGATGTAGGTTATCAAGCTAAACTCTCTAAAATACTACAAATTAAGATAGATGGTTTCTATAATCAACTTAAACATGCTATTATGTTTTCTAATAGCACACCTGTAAGTACTATTGAAAGAATTGAAAATATACATGGAATATTCGCGGCACAAGGCGCTGATGTTTCTAGCTTAATTGCCAATAACATGAACCAAAGTGAAATGCAAACCACTATTCAAAATTTAGATGCACAAATTGCCTATCTCTCTGCGAATGACCCAAGTAACCCTGCATTACCACAGTTAATAGCGGTTAAAAGTGTACTAGCAGGCACCTCTTCAAAACCTGGGCTAATTAGCTTATATGGTACTCCGAAAGAAGTACAAACGTCTGTATACAACAATAACAAAACCTTTAATTTCTGGGGTGCAGAGTTAGGTATATTTCTTATTCCAACGAAAAAGTTTTCTATTACAGCTAATTATGCTTATCTTAATGTAGACCCTGTGTATAACAAGTTAGGTGTCCCCCAAGGTGCAGATATAAAAACCGAGAGTTCTCCTGTACATAAGGCTAATATTGGAATAAAATATCAATTATCGTATTTTTACACAGGCACTATGTTTAATTACAACTCAAAAATAGTGTATCTCATAGACAACAACAAAAATGGAGTGTATGACTTGGCAGATGTTCAGCAATATAGTAATGGTGGGTTAGGTACAATTCAAGACCGTTTTAATCTCAATGTAAATATTGGTTTTAGGTATAAAAAAGTGGATATTTATGCTATGGTCATCAATGCACTACAACCAGATTACAGGCAATTACACGATACTTATTCCGTAGATGGTGGTGATAATCTTAACCGTAGATTTTGTGTAGGAGTGAGAATAGATATGTAACGCTTATTTTGCTATAAGTCAACAGGTATTTCTTTGATAGTACTGAGTTTACAGTATATTTGTTCATAAGTTGGTTTTTGTGTAAATATGTCACTAGCAATACTGTCTATTTTTTCTTTGGTTACCTTAATGGCTTGTTCAGATTGGTCTATGCCTATCCAATTTCTACCTAAAAGTTGTGCGGACTTCAAAGTTGTTCCCGAACCACAAAAATAGTCTAAAACATAACTGCTTGGTTTTGATGAAGTTTTAATAATTAAATCTAATAAATCTGCGTTTTTTCTGTTGGGTATAGCGGATATTGTGGGTCTTTCATTTCCCAGATATCTTGTATTCGTTTTCCTTCTTGCTTGTCTAAATAAATTTTCTTGCGTGGATTGCCGTTGTCTGACCACTCAATAAGCCCTTGTTTGTCCCAAATTTTTAAGCCTAATGCTTTTTTGTTGAGCCACCTGCGGAAAAAGGGTCCGATTTGTCGGTTTGTTTCTTTGGGTTCGGTGCGTTTCTCAAAAATCTTATCAAGTCCCATTTGGTACAGCCTTCCGCAAATTCGGTTTATTGTCTTGGGATTTCTTTCTATTGTAGCACTATCACGTTTCAGAAAAGCAATGTAACTGTTTTTGATAGGAAATAAACTCTAATGTTTTACTAAACTAACTAAATTGTTCCTCCCTTTGCACTACCAAATTCCATGAGATAGGCTTTAATAAATGGTGTAATATCGCCGTTCATTACAGCGTCTACGTTGGAAGTTTCGTAGCCTGTTCTGTGGTCTTTTACGCGTCTATCATCAAAAACATAACTGCGAATCTGACTGCCCCACCCAATTTCTTTTTTACTGTTTTCTAATTTTTCTTTCTCTGCCTGACGTTTTTCTAATTCTATTTGATATAATCGGCTTTTTAGCATTTTTATGGCTCGTTCTCTGTTTTGCAATTGAGATCGCTCTTCTTGACAAGCTACCACAATTCCCGTAGGAATATGCGTAATACGTACGGCTGTTTCTACTTTGTTTACGTTCTGACCACCTTTGCCCCCTGCACGATAGGTATCCATTTGTATATCTGCGGGATTAATTTCAATTTCTATGGTATCATCAATTTCAGGATAGACAAAAACTGATGCGAATGATGTATGCCTACGTGCATTAGCATCAAACGGAGATATGCGCACTAATCTATGCACACCTACTTCGGACTTTAAATAGCCATACGCAAAATCGCCTTCTATACTTAATGTACAACTTTTAATTCCTGCGCCTTCACCTATCTGCTCTTCTAATAAATGGACTTTGAAGCCATTTTTTTCTGCCCACATGGTATACATGCGCATGAGCATTTCTGCCCAGTCCTGACTTTCTGTACCGCCTGCTCCCGCATTGATAGTAAGAATAGCATTGAGTTTATCTTCTTCTTTACTCATCATGTTTCTGAATTCTACCTCTTCTAAAAAACCTAATGCCTTCTGATAAGATTGTTCTAATTCTTGTTCAGAAATTCCTTCTTCTTTGGATATTTCATAATTCAAGATTAAGTCCTGCACTAAACTGTCCAACTCTTCATACAGTTTTACCCATATTTTGAGGGATTTAATTTCCTTTAATACATTTTCAGCAGATTTAGGATTATCCCAAAAGTCTTGTGCATAAGTGATATTTTCTAATTCCTGAATTTTACTTTGTTTAGCATCAACGTCAAAGATACCTCCTTAACGCATCTGTGCGTTGTAATATGTTCTGATATTGCTCGTAAGTCATGCGTGCAAAATTAGGAAATTTGTTTTTGATACAGCCTTATTTTTACTACTTTTGACCAATGATTAGCTTGACGCCAGGTCCTACCTTTATGCCTGATTTTATACGGGAAATACTGCAAAAACCCATTGTCTACCACCGCTCTGAGGAGTTCAAAGAAATGTATGCTGAAGTTAGCCGTATGTTAAAAAAACTGTTTTTAGCTATAGAGGAGTACACAACTTTATGTCTTACAGGAAGTGGTACAAGTGCTATGGAAATGTTATTAGCCAATCTTGACCCACACAAAAAGTTACTCATAACCGATTTTGGAAAGTTTAGCGGTAGATGGGCAGAAATTGCACAAGCATATAATCTCACATATACAGTATTGCAGTACACATGGGGAGATTATCCCAAAGTCAAGGAAGTTATACAAGCTATAGAACAAGATAAAGATATTGAGGTATTATGTCTAACGCACAGCGAAACCTCTACGGCAACTCGCATGGACATAGAGCAAATTGCTTTTTATGCAAAAAAAACACGTCCTGATATTTTAATTTTAGTTGATGGTATTACCAGCGTGGGCGCTATGCCGTTGTACACCCATGCATGGGGTTTGGACGCAGTTATTACCTCTTCCCAAAAAGCTTTGGGCTGTCCGCCTGGTATGAGTTTTATGGTGTTAAGTCCTGAATATATTCAGAAAGCACAACCTTGTGGATATACTTATAATTTGCAGAAATATTTGGACAGTCATCAAAAACAACTTACTCCATTTACTCCCGCAACACAAATTTTAATGGCAGTAAAGCGCTCATTGGAATACTTTATTCAAACAGGTTTGCCTGCAATATGGAATCATACCCATACACTTGCACAGTATACCCGTGAAAAAATTCAGGAACTCGGGTTAAAATTATGTAGTGATAATCCATCAGATAGCCTTACGGCATTTTATCTACCCGAAAACATCAAATCAACAGAATTTATTGAAAAAGTATATCAACAAACAGGAATCTTATTAGGTAAAGGGCAGGGAGAGTGGAAAGAAAGAATAATCAGGATAGCTCATACCGCATATGTCAAGCAAGAATATGTGCAGACTGCACTAGAAAGTATAAAAACAAGTATTTCCTCTTGATATAACAGACAAGAAAAATGTTTTTGTTGCTTCAAAAACAGTTATAAAATCTTTTTATTTAGTTGTTGTTTTCTTTTTCTGTTTTGTAAATATTTTGCACAGAAATTCTCTGACGGCAGTGTTGTAAAATATACAGGCAGTGTAGGTTCTAATTCTATTGAAATGACTCTTATGCAGTCGCAGATTGATATTTCTGGTTTTTATTTTTATACAAAAGTAAGACAACCCATATAGTTAAGTTCATAAATGGGTATAATTAACAAGAATTACACAAAGTTTACTGAAAAGGTAGGAGGTAATATAACCGGATATTTTTTTTCTCAAAGATTTTGATATAGAAACGAGTTCAACGGTATATGGCACATGGAAATCTCCTGACGGAAAAAAATCCTTTTCTATTGTTCTGTACAGAAAGTAACTTGTAACGATTTTTTTTTGTATTTTTACAAAAAAGTCAGTTTTTATGGATAGAAAATTCTATCTTAAAATACTGGGGCAACTCTGTTTGTTTATTGTACAGATTTTTTATAATTTGTACACTTTCTATATAAAAAGTTTATGACGTAGAAAAACACCATAAAAAACAAAACTTTAACAGTTTTGCTTAATACAGCCCTATAGAAAAACATCTTTTCTATTGATTTTTTGCACAAGAGCATATATTTTTACCTTCTATGAACACTTATATGCATTCCGTTATATTTATTGACACAGAAATTGAATATAAAAGCAAAAAAATTCTTGACATAGGTGCGATTAAGGATAACAATGATATTTTCCACAAAAACTCACTGCCTGAGTTTATACAGTTTCTTAATGGTAATCAGTTTATCTGCGGGCATAATATTCTTCATCATGATATACAGTATATAGGTCATGCAATAGACAGTGCAGGTATACCCCGTCAAAATATTATTGATACATTATTTCTCTCACCTTTGTTTTTCCCCACACACCCCAGCCATGCTTTGTTAAAAGATGATAAAATATACTCTGAAGAAGCCAACAATCCGCTTAATGATGCGATTAAAGCAAAGGATTTGTTTTATGATGAAGTTGCTGTTTTCAGTCAGACTGATGAAACTTTTAAACAGATACTTTATTTGCTGTTGCATAACAGTGAAGAGTTCTGTGCTTTTTTTAACTTTCTCAATTATCAGAGTGAACCGAAAGAACTTCAAGCGTTAATTTATCAGAAATTTGAAAACGAAATCTGCACACAGGCAGACCTATCAAAAATATTATCAGAGTTTCCTGTTGAACTTGCCTACTGCCTGTCATTGATTGAGGCTTTTGTAAAACAGAAAAAAAGCTTTTCTACCCTGCCCCCATGGGTATTAAAAAACTATCCTCATACAGAGCATATACTGCATACTTTGCGAGATAAACCCTGCATAAGCGGGTGCATATACTGTGATAAAGCATTAAACCCGCACAAGGCATTAAAAAAGTACTTCGGATTTGATGCGTTCAGAACATACAACGGAGAACCTTTGCAGGAAAATGCGATCAAAGCGGCAGTTCATCACAAATCATTGCTGGCTGTTTTTCCCACAGGGGGTGGAAAATCTATTACTTTTCAGATACCTGCTCTTATGAGCGGCGAAAACACTAGAGGACTTACGGTTGTTATTTCTCCTTTACAGTCCCTGATGAAAGACCAGGTAGACAACCTTGAAAAAACAGGCATTACGGAAGCGGTTACTATCAATGGTTTGCTTGATCCTGTTGAACGGGCAAAATCTTTACAAAGGGTAGAAGACGGCAGTGCTTGCATTTTGTATATTTCACCAGAATCACTCCGTTCAAAAACTATTGAACAACTTATTCTGGGAAGAAACATCAGCCGTTTTGTTATTGATGAAGCTCACTGTTTTTCTTCATGGGGACAGGATTTTCGTGTGGATTATCTTTATATCGGGGATTTTATAAGACACATTCAGGAAACAAGAAACTTGCACGAAAGAATTCCTGTTTCTTGCTTTACTGCCACAGCAAAACAAAAAGTAATTGAAGATATCTGCCGTTATTTCAAGGAAAAACTCTCGCTTGACCTTGAAATTTATACTACAAAAACAGCAAGAACCAACCTTACATACAAAGTTTTTGAGAAAAAAGACGAAGAAAAATATCAGGCACTCAGGGATTTGATTGAAAAAAAAGCCTGTCCGACTATTGTATATGTATCCAGAACTCATAAAGCCTCTCAACTTGCATTATGGTTAAATAAAGACGGGTTTAAGGCCAAGGCCTATCATGGCAAAATGGACACCAATGAAAAAACTGCTAGTCAGAATGCTTTTATCTCAGGGGAAGTTTCTATTATGGTAGCCACTTCTGCTTTTGGAATGGGCGTTGACAAAAAAGATGTAGGTATGGTTATTCACTATGAGATTTCAGACTCGTTAGAAAACTATATTCAGGAAGCAGGGAGGGCGGGGCGTGATGAAAATATTACCGCAGAATGCTTTGTTTTATTTAATGAAGATGATATTGACAAGCATTTTATTTTACTTAATCAGACTAAACTCTCCATCAAAGAAATAAAACAGGTCTGGAAAGCTATCAAGGAAATTACAAGATTTCGGTCAAAGGTTTCCATTTCAGCTCTGGAAATTGCACGCAAGGCAGGCTGGGACGACAGCATTGCGGATATTGAGACACGCATAACGAGTACAATTGCCGCTCTGGAAGATGCAGGATACCTTAGGCGGGGACAAAATACGCCAAGGGTTTTTGCTACCAGTATCCTTTCTAAAAACGTTCAGGAAGCCATTGATAAAATCAATGCGTCAGTACATTTTGAGGATAAACAGAAAGAAAAAGCTATACGCATTATAAAAAAACTTTTTGCCCAGAAAAGCAGAAAAAACCTCAGTGAAGAAACCCCTGAATCAAGGATTGATTATATCAGCGACCATCTCGGCATTGTTAAAGATGAAGTTATAAGTATTGTCAATCTGTTACGGGAAGAAAAAATCCTTGGAAACACAAAGGATTTGACAGCGTTTATCAAAACAAAAGACAACAAAAACCGCTCCCTGAATATTCTTCAAAACTTTTGCAAGATTGAAAACTTTCTCATTTCTGTCTTTCAAGAAGAAGAAACACATTTTTCTCTTAAAGAACTCAAACAGCAGGCTGAAACGAGCGAATGCGGGGAAATAAAAATTCCCCAGCTGATAACCCTCATCAACTTCTGGAAAATCAAAAAATGGATTAAGCACCAGAATTATGAGCATTCTAAAAACCATATTTCTGTTCTTTTACTCTCTCCGAAAGAAAAACTCAAAGAAAAACTTCAAAAACGGCATATTCTCGCAAAACTTATAACAGAATATCTGTATAAAAAAATGACAATCCATGCTTCAAAAGAAGACGAAACCCAAGAACAGATTCTGGTCGAGTTTTCTGTTTATGAATTAAAGGAAACCTTTGAAAAGCAAAATGAACTTTTTCAGGAACAGGTATCTTATGAAGATATTGAAGACGCACTGCTCTACCTTTCAAAAATTGATGCTATAGACCTTGAGGGTGGGTTTCTGGTAATTTACAATCGCCTGACTATTGAGCGATTAGAGCAGAACAATAAAAAACAATATACCGAAGAAGACTATCACAAACTTAAACAGTTTTATGAAAACAAAATTCAGCAAATTCATATTGTGAGTGAGTATGCAAAAAAAATGATTACAGATTACAAAATCGCTTTGCAGTTTGTAGAAGATTATTTTCAGCTTAATTACAGTTCTTTTCTTAAAAAGTATTTTCCGGATAGTAAAAATGAAGAAATCAGGTTAAAAATAACTCCCCGAAAATTCAGACAGATTTTTGGAGAACTCTCTGCGGCACAACTTAACATTATAAATGACAATCAATCCCAGTACATAGTGGTTGCCGCAGGACCAGGAAGCGGTAAAACCAGAGTGCTAGTTCATAAACTTGCTTCTCTGATTTTTATGGAAGATATAAAATATGAACAACTGCTCATGCTTACGTTTTCAAGAGCGGCGGCTACCGAGTTCAAAAAACGCTTGCTGAACCTTATTGGAAGCGCCGCAAACTATATTGAAATAAAAACGTTTCATTCTTACTGCTTTGATTTACTGGGCAACATTGGCAGCCTGGAGAAATCAGATGAAATTATAAGAAAAACCATTGCAAAAATTAGAAACAAGGATGTGGAAACCAACCGAATTACGAAAACGGTTCTTGTTATTGATGAAGCACAAGATATGAGCGAAACAGAGTTTGGTCTTGTAAAAATCCTTATGGAACAGAACGAAGACATGAGAGTAATTGCCGTAGGTGATGATGATCAAAATATTTATGAGTTCAGAGGTGCAAATTCAAAATATCTTAAAGAATTTATTACTCTCAGTAACGCAAAAAAATATGAACTGACCGAAAATTACAGAAGCAAAAACAACCTTGTACACTTTGCCAGTCAGTACGTAAAACAAATTAAAAACAGATTAAAAGAAAACCCTGTCTTTGCAAAACAAACCGAAAATGGCACAATACAATTATTTCGCTACCAGAACGGTAATTTTTTGGTTCCTTTTGTACAGGATATTCTTACTACTGACCTTACAGGTACAACTTGTATTATCACTAAAACTAATGAAGAAGCCTTGCAGGTTACAGGACTTCTTTTACAAAACAATATTCCCGCAAAACTCATTCAGAACAATGACGGGTTTAATTTGTATAATCTATTGGAAATGAGGTTTTTCTTACAACAATTACACACTCATGGCAATACTGTTGTTATCTCTGATGAAGTATGGGAAAACGCAAAACAAGCATTAAAAAATACTTTTCACAGAAGTACAAAATTAGAAATATGCTCTCTGATGATACAGAATTTTGAAACGGTTAATCCCAAAAAGAAATACTTTTCTGACCTAGAAACTTTTATCCGAGAGTCTAAACCCGAAGACTTTTTGAGTGTAGACCGTGAAACGGTTTTTGTTTCTACCATTCATAAAACCAAAGGAAAAGAGTTTGACACAGTGTTTCTGCTTCTTCAAAATTTTACTCCGAGCACAGAAGAGGAAAAAAGGCAGGTATATGTAGCTATGACAAGGGCAAAAAATACCTTGCATATTCATCTTAATTCCAGTTTTTTGGATACCTTCACAGCAGAAAACCTATACCGTACTGAAAAAAATGGAACATATCCTGTTCCTGACACACTGTTCCTGCACCCGGGTCTTAAAGATGTATGGCTGGATTATCTTATAACAAAACAGCATCTTGTTGATGAGCTTATGAGCGGAGATGACTTAGAAGTAAGAGATTTTGAATGCCTGAACCAGAAAGGGTATTCAGTGCTGAAATTTTCCAAAGGATTTACTGAAAAAATTGAAGAACTGAAAAAGAAAAACTATTTTCTCAGAAGCGCAAAAGTCAATTTTATTGTATACTGGCTTAAAGAAGGTACTGAAAAAGAAATAAAAATTGTATTGCCTGAACTTTATTTTCAAAAAGCAGGCAAATAATGGTTTAAAGATAAACCAATACCCAAGCATTTTGCGGAATAACCACGCTTGGGTAAAATATATGGTTCTGAAAAAAAGGTTGTTTTTTATTTTGCGCCAAGTTGTACGCGCTTAAAAGCAACTACTTTCAAATTTGGGTCAAACTCTTCTAGATATTTTTTTACTGTTTTACCATTATCTCGCACAAAATCCTGATGCAGTAAAGTGGCTTCTTTATAGAATTTGTTAAGCTTACCCTGTGCAATTTTTTCTATCATGTTTTCGGGTTTACCTTCCTGACGGGCAAGTTCTCTGCCAATTTCAAGTTCTCTTTCTATAATTTCTTGGGGTACGGACTTTTCATCTATGGCTACGGGGTTTAATGCGGCAATTTGCATAGCAACAGCTTTACCTACTTCTTCTATTCCTTCTTTATGGCTTCCTTCCAGAGAGACTAGTACTGCCAAACGGTTTCCAGGGTGGGTATAGCTTACTACAATACCATTACTACTTAAATAAATGGTTTTGCTTACCGTAATTTTCTCACCAATTTTTGCCATCATGTCTAATAAGTGGTCACTGATTTTTTTACCTTCTATGGATTTTTCAGCCATTGCATTCTCGTCCTGAACTTTTTCAGATAAAGCAAGATGTGCAACTTTCTGTGCAAAAGCACTAAATTCTTCATTTCTTGCTACAAAGTCTGTTTCGCAATTGAGTTCTATGGCAGCAGCGCTTTTTTTATCTTCACTGACCACACATACTACTAGACCTTCTTTAGCATCTCTATCCTGACGGCTGGCAGATATTTTCTGTCCTTTTTTACGAAGAATTTCTATCGCTTTTTCAAAATCGCCTTGCGCTTCTTCCAACGCTTTTTTACAATCCATCATGCCTGCACCTGTCTGCTGGCGTAGTTTATTAACCTCTGCGGCTGTAATTTGCATATACTTCTTGAATTTTTATGCGACAAAATTACAAAAACCTTTTTAGTTACAACATAAAAACAAATTTTTTATTTATTTTGTATTCTCATGCACAAAAATATCCTCTTAACTGCTTTTGTATTTTTTTCCGTATCTTTGGGTATAGCTCAGAATGTAAAGGATACATTAGTTTCGTTTTTTAACTTTAAGGTAGTGGCAAGCTATCAGCTTCCTGCTATGGATTTAGCCAAGCGTTTTGGCAATCATGCTACGGTAGGTGCGGAGATAGCGTATAAAAACATACACAATTGGCTATGGAGCGCAGGGACTACAATTACTTTTGGCAAAAAAATACGCGAACCTAATCACTTACAAAATTTATGGACAAATCAAAATACTATTATCGGGGTAGATGGTAGAAATGCGGCTATTAGTAGGTATCATAGAGGCTATCAGATTTATATGCAAGGAGCAAAAATATTCCCAAAAATTGGGGGCATAAACCCAAATTCAGGGCTTTTTGTACAGGGCGGAATGGGATACATTCAGCATAAAATACGCATAGAAACTATTGGAAACACTGTTAAAGACCTGAATAAAGGAAGCGTAGAAGGGTATGACCGCCTGTGCGGAGGGTTAATGCTTAATGAAGGAATAGGATATTTGTTCTTAGACAACAATCGTTTAGCAAATTTCTTTGTATTATTAGAATGCATACAAGGTTTTACCAAAAGCCTCCGAAAAATACAGTATGATGTACCCAATCCTGATACAAAAACCCGCTTTGATATGGCAGTAGGGATAAAAATCGGCTATATGCTGACTTTTTACAGAAATATTGAAAAAGACTATTTTTAATTGCATTTTTTTAATAGTTCTTTGGCTTCATGATTCTGTGGTTGTATTTGCAATAATCTTATAAGATATTTTTTAGCCTCTGCGTTTTTACCTTGCTGAATATATATACTGGCAATATTACCTAATGCGTTGATATTATCAGGATGTAGAGAAAGTTCCTGCTTTAACTCTATTTCTGCCAAGTCAAATTTAGATTGTAAAATATACACAAATCCTACATTGTTATGTACACCTGGGTATTTGTAGTCTAATTTTATGGCTTCTTTGAATGTTTGTAGGGCTTTATCATATTGTTGATTTTTTAGATAAGCATTACCAAGTTTTATGATAAAGTCTATATGTCTAGGCATGTTTTGGTGAGCTTGTTCAAAATGAGATATAGATTTATTTAAGTTATTTTGTGCCAAATGGGCTTCTGCAATATAATAATGTGTCCATGCATCTTTTGGTGTTTCTTTTTGTGCCACAGCGAGTAATGTCAAATAATCTTTTCTGAAAAAGAAATATTGTACTTTCTCTTTGTAAGGTAAAATAGATAAAAATTTTGCAACACTATCCAAGTATGCAGGCCTTGGATCTACTTTTTCAAAGTAATGTAACCATGCAATAGCTTTATCTATGTCTTTTACCTTATTTTCTGTAAAACAAACTAAGCCAATAAATTCTTTTTGTTTTGCTTTCTGGGTTTCTGAAATAGGTTTGCGAATATAATGGTCTGTAAAAGAAACATGCGGAATATCCGAAGTACCTGATTTAGTCAAATGACAGCCTGAACAGTCAAAATTCTTGCTTTTTTGTATGTGTGCAGGGGCTTTACAAATGCTTGTGTTTGTTGTATGGCATTTCTGGCAAGCATCATTATAGTTTTTTTGTTGTACTTCATGCGGATTATGGCAAGTAGTACACGTCATTTCTCCTTTGGATTGAATAAAACAAGCACTACGTTTTAATCTCTCTGCATGAGAAGCAATACCAAAATCTTGTTTATTATTATATTCAGGCAAAAAAACTGCATAAAAATCATGTAAAGATTTACCGGGTTCAAAACTCTGTGTGGTGTGATATACATTTGTTCCCTGTAAATGACACTGCTGACAAACATCTATTTGTCTATCTAGAGGTAGCTTTGCAGGATTTATTATAGCATTGTTCTTTGTTTTCTTACCTGATTGCATAATTTTTACGTGTTCGCTTCCTTTACCATGACATTTTTCACAGTCAATACCGAGCGCTACTTTTTTATATTGGTACAATGCGCCTTGTTCTAATTCACTGTTTCCATTATGGCATTGTATGCACTCTAATCCAATAGGGCGGTCAAAACGGGAGTTATTACCGTTTTCATATCCAGGGCTGATATCCCAAATTTGTTTTTTTACATACCATGTAATAGGAAATTCATATAAAAATCCGTTTCTGTTAGCAATATAAGACCTTGTTTGATGTCCCGAACCTACAATATAATCTACTTTTTCAGTGCGTTTATATACAGTATCTTTACCTTGCAGGCGATATTCCATAATGTAAAAAGTGTCTTTTTTGTAGAAAGGTTTGTAATAGAGATTTTTGTATTTGTCAAAAACAGTACTTTTAGTGTCAAAACGCTCAATTTTAGGTTGCTGGTTTGGTAGATACCATGATTTGCCCATACCTGTGTGTATAAAACTATTATGAATATCCTCATGGCAGGATTTGCACGTTTGTATACCTACGTATTGTAAGGTATCTGTATTTGTTATATTTTGGGATTGTTTTCTTTTAACCTTACTGCAAGACAATATAATTACAGCAAGTAAAGCAATAAAGGTAAGCAGAAATACAATTCTACGAATATACATTAGGCTTTTTTATTTTTGTTTTTTAGTTCGTATTCTCTTCGTTTTATATCATTATGAAAAATGATGTTAAGCAAATCTCCAAGGTACAATTTTACACGAATAGAATAAGTAGGCCGAGTTAAATCATCTGCAATATCATTAGGACGAGAACCTAAACGCACATATCTGTATCCAACTCCTCCTCCTAAACCAATAAAAGAAAAGAGTTTATAGTATCCCATTGCTCCAAGATTGACTACTTGCGCGGGTAACACATAGTTAATAGGTAAAGTTCTATTACTGTTATTCGTAGTATTTACTCCACCAAGTCCTAATTCAAAAGGAAAGTATACCTCCCAATGTTTAGTATTGACTAAAATGTAATGATATTCCATAGAATAATACCTAAAATTTTGTACAGTTATGAGTGTATCTATACCATTTTTAGAATTTATTTCAGTAAAACGCGAGTTTTTAGATAAAGCGTAGTACCCAGCGCCCAAACGGCTTTTATATCCAATTTGTATAGTAGCTAAAATGCCATTAAAGCGTACAGCTCTGTCCCCAATAAAACTGTTTTTGTTATCAAACTGAAAGTTGAATTTAGGTTTAAAGGGTTTTTGCTGTGCCATAATACACCTTAAAACAGCTACTTGTATCAAAATCAGACAAAGCAAAGTATAGTATCTCATACCAAAATTACCTACAAAAATACAGTATTTCTACATCAGAAAATGAGATTTTTTACGGAAACTCCTTTATAACTTGTGTGGAAACTGTTTTTTTCTGAAATTTGTATTACAGAAAGAACAATTCATCTATGGGTACTTATTCCAATCCGTATTATCAGGAAAATGAAAAAGACAGCATTGCTGGCCATGACAAAGATGCTAGACTCATTGTATTTAATGACGATTTTAATACTTTTGATTATGTTGAAGAATGCCTGATTAACATTTGTAATCATTCTCCCGAACAGGCGCAGCAGTGCTCACATCTTATTCACTGGCGGGGCAGTTGCTGTGTAAAACAAGGTGAGTACAGCACTATGCAGGATATGGCAAAAAAACTCAAAAGATGTGGGTTAAAAGCAGGAGTACAATAAAAAACACTCCCAAGGATATGAGAGTGTGTATAAAAATGTATGTAAAAACAAGATTAAGATTTTTCTTTTAATTCAATTCTGTGATATTGACAGCTAATGTTCTTTTTTGACTTTTCAGAACCTTCGCTGTATTGATAAATATTGAGACAGTCCACGTAGGTTACTGTATTAGAAGCATTATAATTAAGTTTTATCCAGTTCAGTTTATTTTTGTTAAATGCAATTACATGGTTCATTGTACCATCTTCATTATATTTAACTACGTAATTTTCGTAAGTTTCATATACACCGCGTTCTACATGGCGGGCGTACACGTTAAAATGCAGGTACTGAACTTCGTTGTTTTCATCAAAAAGTGGAAGTAAATGGCTTACTTTTCTTACCAAATAGGCTTGTTCTTCAGGCTGATTTTCGGGAAAATGTTCATCATAAAGGTATTTTCCTTTTGCAGGTGAAAGAATAAGGTTGTTTCTGTGATATAATTGGGTAAGCACAAAAGGATTTTCATATAAGCCCGCAGTACTAGCTAGATTTTCTGCATCTATCTGTTTTTTGTACTTCATGTCATATCTTGGAGCATTAGCATTTTTATTGTGAATATCTATCTCATAAGCCATTTCTTTACAGTTAAAATCTTTGGGAAGTTCAACTTTGGGAAACAAGGCATTTAACTCATTTTTAGTCAGTAATTCTCTAATAGAAAATTGTGTTTTTTCTGTTTCAGTGAATATCTGCTTTGTATCCATTTCCATTTTTTTTGGAAAAGGATTAAATACTTTTTTATTAGACACATTCGGATTATCATCTAAAAGAGATGCGCTCATTTTGCTCGTTTTTACATTTGAAAATACATTTTGGTTATATAAAACAGCACCCCCTATAAGTACAAGCCCCAGAACAGGCAACAAGATTTTTGATTTCATTACAATTCTATTAAACGGAAAGTATGCTTATAAAGTTAAGTGTTTCAAAAATTTTTATATAAAAAATGCCTGTAACACAACGGATACAAGCATTTTATTTGTGAGTTATAATTTTTCAGATTTTAGTGTGCCACCACAATTTTATTTATTAGTACAGGTTCACTTTGGGACTGAATATACGCATGATACACACCATTAGGTAGGTTTCCTACATGTATAAAGGCAATACCTTGCATTTCAGTGATATTTTGTTGTGCTACCACTTGTCCAAGCGAATTAGTCATTAACAGCACTGCCTTTTTATTTTTTGGGTGTAATTGATAATTGAATGAAACAAAATCATGAGCAGGATTAGCAGAGATGAGTTGAGCTTGTGGCTTATAGGCATTCATAACTTCTTGAATAGAAGAGGAAGCAGTAGTTACATAGGTTACTTTTACGCAAGATGAGTCATTTGGATTATCTTCATTATACACACAGAACTTCATTTCTACTGTACCTGTATTTACGTCAGGTTCATAAGTAAATTTTAAGGTTTCTGTACCGCTACCTGCTAACTCTGCGGGAGGAGCAGATGAAATAGGAATTAACGTTGGGCTACCCCCATAACAATTAGACGCATAGCAGGTTTGCCAACCAGAACCCGTAGGAATAGAAGTAAGTGGAGTAGCTGTGATACGGTACTTTAATGTGCGAGTATCAGTATTAACCATGGTTACTACGGCATCAACGCTGGTATTGATGGTTGTATTTTTAGTTTGGCTTTTAGGGCTTAACGTCATGGTACTTTGAGCATTAAGAAAGTTGAAACTCATTATGCAACTTATCGCCGTAAGAATAAATATGCTTGTTTTCATAGTATATCAAAAAGAATTATACAAAGTTAATATACTACATACAAATATCCAAATAAAACTTTTGAGCCTTATACTTCTCAATTCAAATATTTTTTCAATTATTGAAAACAATTATACCGTCTTAAACTTGTTTTGTAGTTTTAGTACAGCATTTACAAGCAGAATAAGTACAGGTACTTCTATAAGCGGACCTACAACACAAGCAAATGCTTCATCTGAATTTATACCAAAAACAGCAATCGCGACAGCAATGCCTAATTCAAAATTATTTCCTGCCGCAGTGAAAGCTAATGAAGTAGATTTAGCATAATCTGCACCTGCTTTTTTAGCTATAAAAAAAGCCGCAAAAAACATAATTACAAAGTAAAATGTAAGTGGTATAGCTATTCTTATCACATGCAAAGGAATTGTTACGATTAATTTTCCTTTTAAGCTAAACATTACAACTATCGTGAAGAGCAAAGCAACAAGCGTAATTGGGCTAATTTTAGGAATAAAGTTTTTTGAATACCATTCTTTACCCTTTGATTTGATGAGAAAATATCGTATGGTCATTCCTGCAAAAAAAGGAATACCTAAATAAATCAGTACACTTTCTGCAATGCGTCCAATACTAATTTCTACCAAAGCGCCTTTAAATCCGAATAGTGGTGGTAAATATGTCACAAACACATACGCATAAACACTGTAAAATAGTACTTGAAAAATGCTATTAAAAGCAACCAGACCTGCTACATATTCGTTATCGCCTTTGGCTAAATCATTCCAAACAATTACCATAGCTATACATCTTGCAATTCCTATCATAATTAGTCCTGTCATGTACCCAGGCATATCAGATAAAAAAATCATTGCCAAAACAAACATTAAAATAGGACCTACTACCCAGTTTTGAAGTAATGAAATAAGTAGAATTCTTTTGTCTTTGAATACTTTGTAGAGTTCCTCATATTTTACTTTCGCCAAAGGCGGAAACATCATTAAAATTAAACCTATGGCAATAGGTATATTTGTTGTGCCTGATTGAAATTGATGTATAAATTGTTCTGTACTTGGTACAAAATATCCTATACTTACACCTATACCCATAGCTAAGAATATCCACAAGGTAAGGTAACGGTCAAGAAAAGATAGCTTTTTACGTTTTTCTATTGGAGTTTGCATACTTTTTTAACAACAGAGTTTATTATTATATTGCAATATTACAATAACGAATACAAACAAAAAAACTAATCCATTTTATCCTGTAAAAAATCCATTGTAAATAAAACTTAATAACCGTTATTTAAACTGTACATATTAGAGCGATTATAACAAAGAATGCAAGTTTAGTACTTGCATTCTTTAAAGTATTTTAAGTTTTTTTATCCGCTACACGACTCACATGCGTCAGGATTATCTAATGAACAGGAAATTTCTTGTTGTTTAATAATGTCCTCTTGAAGAGTAGTTTTATCTATGGTGAATTGTATAGCATCGGTAGCGGCTTTGGTTCTTAAATAGTACATACCTGTTTTTAATCCTGCTTTCCATGCGTAAAAGTGCATAGAGGTTAGTTTAGCATAATTCGGATTTTCCATGAATAAATTTAGGCTTTGGCTTTGGCAGATAAACGCACCTCTATCGGCTGCCATATCAATCAAGGTTTTTTGTTTAATTTCCCAAGCCGTTTTATAGAGTTCTTTAAGGTCATTAGGTATTTCAGGAATGTTTTGTATAGAACCTTTATGCAGGATAATTTTATCTTTTAACCTTTCGTTCCATATACCTAAATCTACTAAATCCTTCATCAGATGTTTGTTTACAATAGCAAACTCTCCTGAAAGCACTCTGCGTGTGTATATGTTAGATGTATAAGGTTCAAAACATTCGTTATTACCAAGAATTTGCGAGGTTGAAGCTGTGGGCATAGGTGCAATAAGCAAACTATTTCTTAAACCATATTGCTGAATACGGTATTTTAATCCTTCCCAATCCCAACGGTCAGAGGGCTTTACGCCCCACATATCAAATTGTAAAATACCTTGACTAGCAGGAGAACCTTGAAATGTTTCATAAGGTCCGTATTTTTTAGCGAGTTCATTACTTTCAGTAAGTGCGGCAAAATAAATAGTTTCAAAAATAGCTTTATTTAAGGCTCTTGCTTCTTCGCTTTCAAAAGGAAAACGCATAAGAATAAAAGCATCTGCTAAACCTTGCACTCCTATACCAATAGGTCTATGACGCTTATTAGAACGTTCTGCTTCAGGTACAGGATAGTAGTTGCCATCAATAATTTTATTAAGGTTTCGGGTAATAGTACGCGTAACTTCTACAAGTTTATTAAAATCAAATGATTTACGAACAGGATCTACAAATTTAGGTAATGCAATAGAAGCCAGATTGCATACTGCAATTTCGTCAGGGGAGGAATATTCCAGAATTTCTGTACATAAATTACTGCTTCGGATAGTCCCCAGATTTTTCTGATTGGATTTTTCGTTGGCGGTATCTTTGTAAAGCAGATAAGGATTTCCTGTTTCTATCTGTGCATCAATGATTTTTGACCATAATTCACGAGCTTTAATGGTTTTACGTTGTTTTCCTTCTCTTTCATAGCGTTCATACAATTCATTAAATTCCTTACCATATACATCATACAATCCTGGTGCTTCATTAGGACAGAATAAAGACCATTCGCTGTCTGTTTCTACACGGTGCATGAATAAATCTGGGATCCAGAGGGCATAAAACAAGTCTCTTGCCCGCTGTTCTTCCTTTCCATGATTTTTTTTGAGGTCTAATACATCAAAAATATCAGCATGCCAGGGTTCAATATAAATAGCAAAAGCACCTTTACGTTTTCCTCCCCCTTGGTCTACGTATCTTGCCGTATCATTGAATACCCGTAACATAGGCACTAATCCATTAGAAACACCATTTGTACCTTTGATATAGCTGTCCTTAGCACGGATATTATGCACGCTTAATCCTATTCCTCCCGCAGATTGAGAAATTTTTGCACATTGTTTTAAGGTTTCATAGATACCATCTATACTGTCTTCTTTCATGGTAAGCAAAAAGCAGGAAGACATCTGCGGTTTGGGCGTACCCGCATTAAAAAGTGTAGGAGAAGCATGCGTGAACCAACGTTCAGACATGAGATTGTAGGTTTCAATAGCGGCATCTAAATCGTGTTTATGTATACCTATGGATACGCGCATAAGCATGTGTTGGGGGCGTTCTACTACTTTACCGTTCATTTTGAGCAAGTAAGAGCGTTCTAATGTCTTAAACCCAAAATAGTCGTAGCCAAAATCGCGGTCATGGATAATCGTGCTGTCTAATAGTTCTGCGTTAGCCATTACAATTTCGTAAACATCATCAGCAATTAAGCCTGCGGGTTGTCCACTTCGGGGGTCTATGTAATGATATAGCTTATCAATGGTTTTAGAGAAAGATTTATCTGTATTTTTGTGTAAATTAGAGATAGCAATTCTTGCGGCAAGAATTGCATAATCAGGGTGCTTGGTTGTTAAAGATGCGGCGGTTTCTGCGGCAAGAGTATCTAATTCCGTAGTGGTTACGCCGTCATAAATACCCTGAATAACTTTTTTGGCTACTTCTATGGTATCCACATGTTTAGGGTCTAAGCCGTAGCTCAGTTTCTGAACACGGA
>CALIZB010000170.1 GCA_938028625.1 uncultured Bacteroidia bacterium
CAAGGAAAACTGGATATTTTTCTATGAACATGACCCTTATACAGAATGCAGCACTGTAAAAATAAATGAAAAAGGCGGCTTTGTGTGCGGCGAAAAATTCAAACTGAATGAACTATAAAAATCGTTTGAACTACAGAACAAAAAGCCAACCTTTGTTTTTTTGTATCATAAACGCATTCTTTCCCTGTTCTCTAAACCTTGCCTGAATAAGTTAAAAAAAGCGGTTTTACCTATAAAAAACCGCACCATTTATAAGATTTCGCATAAATTTTTTCTTACTGATTATCAATAAGTTACAAAAATATGTCCGTTTTTTTATAAAAAAACACGCATAAATGTTTGCATATTATTGAAAACCATTTTACTTTTGTTGTGTAGTTAATTTTTTTTACAAAAATAAATCATACGCCTGTGGATATATTTGATAAAATAGACAAAAGTATGGGACACCTTGGTCAGTATGCAGACCAAGCACACGGCTACTTTACTTTTCCTAAGTTAGAAGGTGAAATAGGTACAAGAATGAAGTTTAATGGTAAAGAACGCCTTGTATGGTCCTTGAATGATTATTTAGGATTAGCAAATCACCCTGAAGTACGCAAAGCAGACGCAGAAGCGGCAGCAAAGTATGGCTTTGGACACCCTATGGGTTCTCGTATGCTTACAGGAAATAGTGATTATCATGAGCAATTGGAAAAAACGTATGCAGAATATGCCCAGAAAGAAGATGCTATTTTAGTAAATTTTGGCTATCAAGGTAATATCTCACTTATTCAAGCATTATTAGACCGTAGAGATGTAGTAATTTATGACTCTCTCTCACATGCTTGTATCATAGATGGTGTAGTAGGCACACTTGCAAAACGCTTCATATATGAACACAACAATATGGAGCAGTTGGAAAAACGCTTGCAAAACGCCGTAAAAATTGTAGAAAAAACCGGTGGAGGTATTCTTGTTATTACAGAAGGGGTATTCGGCATGAAAGGTGATTTAGGCTATCTACCCGGTATTGTGGAGTTAAAGAAAAAGTATCCTTTCCGTATCCTTATTGATGATGCCCATGGCTTTGGTGTAATGGGAAAAACAGGAATGGGAACAGCTGAACATTACGGCGTACAACAAGAGATTGATATTATATTTAATACTTTTGCTAAATCAATGGCAATGATAGGCGGTTTTATAGCAGGAGATAAAAAAATTATGCGTTATCTTCGCTATAATATGAGAAGCCAAATCTATGCTAAAACCATGCCTACTGCTCTGGTACTTGGCGCAATCAAGCGATTAGAGATATTAAGAAATGACCATGCCCGCAGAGAACATTTATGGACAGTCGTAAATGCCTTGCAGGAAGGTTTCAAAGCCCGTGGTTTTGATATAGGTCCCACTCAAAGTCCTGTAACCCCCGTTTATATGAAAGGTTCTATCTGGGAATGCAGAAACCTCTCATTAGACCTACGCGAAAACTACAATATCTTTATGTCTGTGGTTACTTATCCTGTAATAGAAAAAGGAGCTATTATACTGAGAGTAATCCCCACAGCTAATCATACCTTGGAAGATGTAAATTATACACTCAATGCTTTTGCTGAAATTCGTGCAAAATTAGACGCTGGTGCCTACAATGATGACAACCTTGTTTCAGGTTTTATACCCAAAGTTGTGTTTTAATTTATATTTTCTCCTTAACGTTGCCTTATTTAATCCTTAATCATATAGTCCTATGGAAAAGTTCAAAAAAGTACAAGCCATCGTAAATGGCGCTGCAGATGACGCGGACAAGTTCTATACTAAGAACAACAAAGCCGCTGGTACCCGTGTGCGTAAAGCTATGCAGGAACTAAAAAACCTCGCACAAGAAATCCGCAAAGAAGTTCAGGAAATGAAAAACAAACAGGAGGCTGCTGCTTCAAAAACAACAAAACCTACATCTGCTAAAAAAACAGACACCAAAAAAGCAACCAGCTCTAAAACTTCTACAGCAAAAACTTCTACAAAGAAAAAATAGTTCTGTCAGAAGACTTCAACTTTAGAACTGCCTTGTGTAAAAACGCAGGCAGTTTTTTTTGTTTAATATTTCTTACCTTTGTATGATGTTAAGAAAATTCATTTTGTTACTGTTTGCGAGCATCTTAATCACTTCCAAAGGTCAAGAACTGATTTTTGAAACACAGTTCGAACTGCCTAAATCACAGTATAAGGCAGGTATACAAAAAGTATGCACAGATACCGCACAAAAAAAAGTATGGATTTCCTTCATGCCCGAAAAAGTATCTTTGAGTGAAGAAAATCCTCACAGCAGAAAAAAATTTGAACTTGTACTCAATGAAAAAATGCAGATAGCTTCCCAGCAATATTCGCCGCAATCTGACAACAGACCTGTGAAAGTAAAATACGCATGGAAAAATTTATGGATAGGTACAGTTATCCGTACGAATAACCAGACTAATCCCAACCAGAGAGAACTTGTAGTAATACAATACGACCAAAAAGGTAACCTATTCAAAGAACAGTCCTTTGCCCTGTGTCCCGCAAAACAATTGGAAAAATACAATGACATTCTTGTACATGATACCTTGTTCTGTTTTTATGAAAAAGAAATTTCCACTACGGAAAGAACCGTAGAAATACTTAAAATAAATCTGAACAACCTGAATACCCTCGCTCAGAAACCCCTGACACTGCCTAATTCCAGATTTGGACTGTTTGATGTACGGTATTTGCAAGAACAGATTTTGTTATGGAGTGCAGAAGTAGACCTGCAAAAATTTGGTTCAGAACGAGTACCCCATAAAAATACTTTATTCAGCCTAAATACTCAGGGTGAGATTCTCAATACATGGAATATACTCCCTGATTATGAAACAGATTACCTGCAGTTTTCCTCCGATAAGGAAAAAAATATTTACGTACTCGGTGAGTATACCAAGTCCAAATCCCATGATGACATACTGGGCATTTTTATTCAAAAATTAGAATCTAATGGGAAAACAGCATGGGCAAAACAATATGATTACAAAGGCGAACTGCAAAAATCCATTCGCACCAGTAGCACAGGAAGCATGCTGTACACACAGGGCGGAGTGCTTTTACACAAGCTATTTTGCACAGATGACGGAGAACTGATTGTGCAGGCAGAACTTTTTACCAAAAGGCAGTACAGCAATACTAATTTTAATAACAACAGTATGTTTATGGGCGGCATAGGCGGCAGTTTTGCTGACCCTTACACAGATTACGAATACTTTGATATTCTCCTTATGAAGTTTGACAAGCAGGGCAATTATATCCGTACAGAACGTATCCCCCGCACAAGGCAGGTAAAAACCTATACAGGGCATTTGTTTTCCCGCAAGCCCGTGGAGAAAAGCTATATCTATTCCCAGTTAATAAAACAGCACGTTTTTTTACTCTATATGAATATACAGCACAATGGAAAATATCATTATCTTTATGCCTGCAAGTATAATACAGCCACAGGTCAGATTGTAAAAATAGCTGATTTAAGCACAGACGGTTTTGAAGTTATGGATAACTTTGGAATACAAAATGTTACTCATAATCAGGCGGTAGTGATGGGAACAAACAGTAAAGGTAATTTACTTTGGGTAAAAGAATTAGTATTAGAATAAAGTCAAATCAAGTATCAGACATAAATAAACAATAGTTTTATAATTTTTTAACAAAGCCTGAACCGTACAATTTATTACTTTTGTTGTCGTGAAGCTACATATATTCTTTTTCTTGACTTGCATTACTGCATTTTGGGTTGCGGAAGCACAAATATTGCCCCCACTTGGCAAACAAAGAGCAGGTACGTCAGGCATGCAATTTCTCAAAATTCCCGTAGACCCGCGCGGTGCAGGCATGGGAGAGAGTTTTATCGCCGTAGCTAATGACGCTTCCGCATTATATTGGAATCCCGCAGGTATGACCATTGCTGATAGCCAAAAAATACACTTACAAGGTGCTTATACCCGCTATTTTGCAGATATTACTATGAATTACGGTGCAGGGTTTATTAAACTCAAAAATGAACATTGTATTGGAATAAGCGTAACACATCTAAACTCAGGTGAAATGGACGTAACTACCGAATTTCAGCCCTTCGGAACAGGACAAAAATTTAGTGCAACGAACACGGCTATTGGGATTTCTTATGCAAAAAAATTAACAGATAATTTCTCCTTTGGCTTAACCTCCAAATATGCTAATGAAAGTATATTCGGATTACGCACAAATACTTTGCTTTTTGACCTAGGCTTTCAATATGACATAGGATACAAAAACCTTCGCTTTGCTGTTACTATGACTAATTTTGGCTTTAATGTAAAACCAAAAGGACAACTTGAAGTAATCAAACTTACAAACACTCAATCCGTAAATAGTTTTGAGCAAGTTACAGTACCCTCTATGTTCAAAGTGGGTATAGCCTGGGACGCTATTAAGAATGATAATCATTTATTTACTTTATCAGGACAACTTAACCACCCCACAGACAATAAAGAAACGTTTAATATTGGTGCAGAATACAGTTGGAACAGATTACTCTATTTCAGAACAGGCTATCAGATTGGGGCAGATGAAAGTCATATCCCTTCCTTTGGCTTTGGATTAAAATTTACACAGCGTTTTGGTGCATTACGCATAGATTATGCTTTTACTAACAAAGAACGTTTAGGTTTTACCCATAAATTTGGCATTGGCATCAGCTTTTAATCTTACTTTGATTATGAAAAAAAATGTATTTTTTACAATCACTTGCTTATTTATTTTCACTTCTTTTTGGGGCTGTGATGTTTTATTAGGTACAAAAAAAGACCCCGTAGTAGATGATGTTTTCCAACAAGGAAACATAGACCCTACCTCTACTATCTCTAATCTCGGTTATGTACCTATCAATCCTGTATGGTATTTTAATCAACCTACTGATGTATATGTAGGGTATGATGAAATGGTCTATGTTACAGATGCAGACGGATTACATATTTTAGACCAAAAAGGTACAAAATACAAAACCATTCCTATTCTCAATGCCACAGACGTTACCCAAGACAGACGTTTACTTACTTACGTAGTAGGACGTATCAACTATCCTGTTACTATTGGAACAACCACACAAATCAAAAATTTACCTGCTATTTACATTATTAAAAATGCACCTACTAATAATCATCAAATAATAGATACGCTGATTCACCCTTTTTGCGATATAACCCGCGCAAGTATTCCTTTCAGACCTGAAGATGAACAAGTAAGTTTTACAGGTATCGCTACTTTACATGACAATACTTTTTATGTAAGCCGTACAGGTAACTTAAATACAGGCACAGGCTTTCCCGCACCTGATAATGCAATTTTAGTATTCAACAAAGACTTCCAAAATACAAACTATATCAATGAATTAGACCCCATTAACACTAATCTTCGTTCAGCAGTGAAGGTAAGTGGTATAGCAGGTTTTGCCGCGCCCCCGCAATTAGTTTCAGGAATTAACATATCAAAGGATTTTATACTTACTCAAAAATCAGCTACCGAAGCCGAGTACGCGGTTTTGTGGATAAAACGCATAGATGATGTAGATTTAGGCACTTCTTATACTGAAAATGCTTCTCTACTTACCCAAGATACCAGTAAAGCAGATAGATTTTTGTATCAATCTTTTCGTTTTGCCCAACCTGAAGATATATGTATAGCCCCTGATGCGTCTGGATACATTTTTGTAGTAGACAGTGGCAAAGACAGTCTTTTTATATTTAATCAGGCAGGGTATGAAGGTGTAAATAAACCCGCTAATTCTAATTTTAGAAAACAAGTATTAGCATCTTTTGGCGGATTAGGTAACGGACCTAAACAATTCAATAACCCATCAGGTGTAGCTTATTTTAAGAAAATGGTTTATGTGGCAGATAAAGATAATAACCGTGTATGCCGCTTCAAACTCTCTACGGATTTACAGTAATCCGTTTTGAGCATTTTTTTAGTTTCCATGTAACATTTCTCTAATCTCATGTCCGTAAATGAGAACATATATTTTTACCTTATTGCCATATAGAATAAACGACTAAAAAAGGAAAAAAATACTTAAACGTAAAAAAAATCCTTTTACGTTTTATTATGCTATATTTTTTACATAGCTGTAAAATAATCACATACAAAAAAGTATTTTGTATATTTGAGATTTGGTATCATATTAGTAACATGTAGTACACAAGCAACTATTTTTCAAATCAATATGGTAGAAAACATCATCAATGCAATTCAAGCCAACATTAAAATTATTCAAATAATTAGCTACGAACAACTTCGTGTGCATGGCTTTTTAGTAAAAGCAAGTCAGGAACTCAAACAAAACCTCTACGTTTGGAACAGAATTGACGGCTTATGCGAATGGAAAGACAAAAAATTTGAGAAATCCGAAGAACTTCCCCCTACACAAATATTAGAACATTTCCTTGAAGAAATTAAAGAAAACAGTATTTTGCTTTTGGAAGACTTTTACCCCGATTTTACTGAAGACAAACCAAGTAACATTGCTCTATTACGTAAAATTGCCTTACTTAAACCTAAAAATAAAACATTAGTGCTTTCACAACCTTTTCATGCTTTACCCAGAGAGTTAGAGAAAGATGTTTTAGTATTAGATGTTCCCTACCCTAATCATGAGGAGATTAAAATTATCTACAAAGATGTATGTAAAAAATACGGCTTGCAAGATAAAGAACCTGATAGTGAATTGATTGATGCCGCACTTGGCTTAACTATCATGGAAGCAGAACGAGCATTCTCTATTGCGGTAGTGCAAGATAAACAACTTACCAAGTATCAAATTCCTGTTGTTATTAAAGAAAAAGAGCAGATTATTAAAAAAAGTGGATTTTTAGAGTACTATCACCCTAATCAGACACTTAAAGACGTAGGTGGTTTAGTGAACCTCAAAAGTTGGCTTACCAAACGCGGACACGGCTTTACCAAAGAAGCCAAAGACTTTGGATTAGACACTCCAAGAGGAATTTTATTACTTGGTATTCCAGGTACAGGAAAAAGCCTTACAGCCAAAGCAATAGGTAATGAGTGGAAGTTTCCTTTACTTAAATTAGACATGGGCAAAATTTTTGGTGGAATTGTTGGAGAATCAGAAAAAAATATACGCCAAGCCTTACAAATTGCTGAAGCGCTTGCACCTTCTGTTCTATGGATTGATGAAATAGAAAAAGGACTGGCAGGTATGGAGTCCTCAGGTAGCACAGATGGTGGCACTACTGCGCGCGTACTCGGTACTTTTCTTACCTGGATGCAAGAAAAAACTAAACCTGTTTTTGTAGTAGCTACAGCTAATAATATCGCACAATTACCCCCCGAATTGCTTCGTAAAGGTAGAGTAGATGAAATTTTCTTCGTTGATTTACCTACCGAGAAAGAAAGAAAAGAGATTTTATCTATTCATCTCACTAAAAAAGGACGCAAACCCGATAATTTTGACCTTGAACTATTAGCCAAACAAAGTAAAGGTTTCTCAGGTGCAGAGTTGGAAGAAGTTGTTAAAGAAGCTTTATTTCAGGCTTATGACGCAGCAGAACTATTGAAAACAGAACACATACAAGAAGCTATCAAAAAAACCTATCCTTTATCTAAAACTATGCGTGAAATTATAGAAAATATGCGCAAATGGGCAAAATCACGTGCCGTATTCGCTTCAGACCAAGAACCCGAAACCCTAGAACAAGATACTAATTCAGAAGTACCTAAACTTAAACAAGAAGAAATTCATAATCCTTTTATTTAGTCTTAAAAGCCAAATAACTTAACTTATATGAAACATTATTTTCAACAATTGAAACATAACGGTAATACTACCGAGGAAATTCAAAAAACTTTGTTTCATTCATTAAAACCACTTGAAATTTATATTAACAATGCAATTGATATTCTAAAAAAGAAAGAGTTTATTGAAGCTAAATGGGAAAAAGTAAAAATAGATAATCTTGTAGAACTAACACTTAAAGGCAAAATTTATCAGGTAAGTCCTGTTTCAGAAATTCAACTCACTAATCTTTATCCCGAAGGCACTTTTGAAATACAAGGTATCAGTCCAGAACAATACGATTATGAGGAAGATATTATTCTTAAAATATCAGGTGAAAAGAAAAAAATTACGATAAATCCCGATAATTTTCCTTATGAAAACAAAAAATTTATTTATGTCCCCGAACTCAAAGATTTGTACATAGATAGTGCATCATGGGCAGGAGATAGCATCAAACTTATCCCCAAATGGCTCAATACAAAAACATTACACCTTTACATCAACAGAAACAGAGTTAGTTTTGAAATCAAAAATCTAGAAACGTATCATTTTACTTTATTCTATACTATCAATCCAAAAGATACACTTACTATTAATGATATACCCTTTGAATTTAAAGTACTTCAAACTTCGCAAGCACTACCTCAAAACGTTCAGAAACTCAACGAGGACGAACAAAAAATTATATTTTATTCACAAAAAACGCTTAACGATTACAAAGAATACAAGCCTTTCTTAAATACCATACCTAAAAATCAATTTTATCTTGATAAAAGTTTAAACAATCCTTTTCCAGCAGAACACCATGAAGGATTTTGTTATATTATAGAAAACCAAACAAAGATGCCAAAAACAGTATTTTATCAGGATAAACAAAGCGGTGTAATTCTAGAATTTGACGTAAATAAGGTACAGGACAACCATAGAGAACAATTCTGGATACAACTAATTGATGAAATTGAGAACGAAGAAATACCAGGGTATTCTAAATTGAAATACTTTTTTGATGATGGAATTACCATTATTGATGAAAGAAAAAACGAGTACAACATCGCCAAAGCGATTGAAAGCGAGTACAAACTATTATTACGAAAGGGCAGAAACTATACTTATCCTCAAACTGATAAAATTAAAATTAAAACGAATACCTATCAGTTAGAAAAACAATTAGAAGCCATTCAGACTTTATACAAAATGCCGCACACCTTACATGAAAATTTAGTAAAGCTATTCTTGGAAAAAAACAAATTACATTGGGATATTTCAAAGTTAGAACCTATACAGGAATGGTTTGTACTTACAGACGAAACCCGCAGTGGTGCAAAAGAACAACGTGAATTTGTTCAAAAAGCACTCTATACCCCAGATTTTGCACTCATGGAAGGACCGCCAGGTTCAGGCAAAACTACCGTAATTTTAGAACTTATTTGCCAAATAATTAAACAAGGTAAAAGAGTTTTACTATGCGGTTCTACACATGTAGCTATTGATAACGTATTAGAACGCCTAAAAAAATATGGACTTATACAAAAAATTGGTATTTTACCCCTGCGTATAGGTGATGAGAACAAAATTAGTGATAGTGTAGTAGAATATCAGATAGATAACTTATACAATTCTATAATTGAATATAACCCTCAAAACCCTATTTCCAAAGAATTTCTTACCGATATTGCAAATTTAGTGTGTGGTACTACCATAGGTATTCTACAACACCCTAAATTCAAAAACCGAAAAAAACAAAAGTATGGTCAAAAAAATGTTTTTATAGAACCTATCATTCCTGAGTTTGATTACTTAATTATTGACGAAACCAGTAAAACTACTTTTCAGGAGTTTTTAATACCTGCTCTATACGCAAAAAAATGGATTTTAGTAGGGGATATTATGCAGCTCTCTCCTTTTGCAGAACGCGAATTTGTGACCCGATATATTGAAAATTTAGAAGCAGATATTCCATGGCAAGATAAAAAACAAAACGTCAGAACTAAACCTGAACCCCTTCTACCCAAAGCTCATCAAACTGCTTGTTTTATCTTACAAAAAGTTTCTGAACTTTTATCCAATGACAATCAAGGTAAATATATTTTTGTAGTAGAAAATGACTCATGGGACTATCTTAAAAAAGAGTTTTACCTAAAAAACCTTGATAAATATAAAATTTACTTTTTGGAACAACCTCAAGACTTGCTCATTAGTGCCGCCTATGATGGTATTTTTGTAAAACAAGACATATTCAAAGAAATAAAAAATAAACTTCCTGAAACTCACCTTCTGTTACGCACTACTGAAAAAAATTCTCTACATTCTTTCAAACATACAGCCATAGCAGACAAAATCCCTTTCAGATATAAAAATAAAGGCAAAGAATATACAAAAAGTAAAGAAATTGAACAGGAAATAGAACGATATTTTTCAGAAAAAAACTGGGCAGAAGAAATTACCTGGCGTTTAGACAGAGAATATCAGCAAAGATTATTAGAAGAAGGTACAGGTAAAACTAGAAATAACTACCGTAAAGCCATAGAAGAACTTTTGCCTACTGCCTTAGATAATAACAAAAAAGAACAGTTAATAGCTAAAATCAACGAAGCGGCATCTATTGCTTATCCGTCTATTTTAGAAACGTTGCTTAAAGGTATCCCTCGCAGAATACGCAAAAACTTAACCACAGTGCTCTCAGATGGCTTTTCTGATAATGAACTCAAAACTCGCAGGACAATTCTTGCTTATCAGCACCGTATGCACCCGCAGATATCTCAATTTCCGCGCGAAAAATTCTATAAACGTATGAATAAAGAAGCCCTTCTTGATTTAGCCCAGCCTCAGTCTATACAAGAGCTAAGAAAATGGGATTACCTCTTGTATCCATCAAGAAGTATATGGAAACATGTAGAAGGTAAAACTAACAAAAACTATAATCTCAAGGAAGTTGAAACCCTAATGCACGAGCTTAAACAATTCGTTATATGGGCTTTAAATAATCCACATCCACTTGGAGAACCTAAATGGGAGATTGCTTGCCTTACTTTTTACAAAGGTCAGGAAGCTAAAATTAGAGAAGAGTTAAGAAAATATACCAAAAAAGAAGCCGCTTATGCTAATTTTGTTATCCAATGGAGCAAAATACCTATTGAAATTAAACTCCATACCGTAGATAAATTTCAAGGACAGGAAGCCGATATAGTGTTTTTGTCTATGGTACAGACCAAGAGAGTGGGTTTTATGGACAACATAAACCGATTAAATGTAGCTATTACACGCGCAAGATATCAGTTAGTTATCATTGGTAATCAGGAATTCTTTAAAGGACAAAATCAATCCGATGAATTAAAAGCATTAGCATTAGAAACCAAAAGAAAATAAAGTATGAAAGCAACATTCCGAAAAAAAATTCAACTAAAATCAGGTGAAGCCTATCTGCGGCTAAAAGTTCCTCAGAAACGCGAAGAAATTCAGCGTTACCTCAACGGCGAAAAATTTGACCCCTTCATCAATGAACGTATTGATGAATATCTTAAAAAAATTGGTGTGTACAACGAAAGTAAAGGACTTACTGACATAGGTAAAAAAGTCAAAGAATCAGGAATTTTATATTCTTTACAAGAAGGTAAGTACAGGTTTTGGTTCTGTGAAAATGATACTTTTTTACAAACTGTGATTCTTTGTACTCTTCGCGTGCCCCCACAACGAGAGGATCCTGAAAACTATACAAATGATAAAAAACTTAATCTTAAAGAAAAAAATATAGAACTCAATCGCAACTATATTCAGGAGAGAGAGGGCTACCCTAATTTTGAATTAGTTAATACCCAAGTTCAACTAACTGAAGTTACGAATAATTCATCTGTCTTGGAATTAGAATGGCATTGGGAAGATTTTGAAAACAACAAATCTTTTCTACGCTTTAAAGGTGCTATCATGCAGGATAAAAACGAAACTATTCCAGTTTATGAAGAGAAAATAAATATAGAAGTGAACTTAGAAGAATTCATAAAAAAAATTATCAATGAATGGAATGATAAAACAAAAAAACTTAAAGTACGTTTTGAAAATA